>JAKFUT010000122.1 GCA_021732565.1 Candidatus Obscuribacterales bacterium | reverse complement strand
AGCAAGCGCAGCCGCAGGGCTATCCTCAGGGACAACAGTCGCAGCAAGCGCAGCCGCAGGGCTATCCTCAGGGACAACAGTCGCAACAAGCGCAGCCGCAGGGTTATCCTCAGGGACAACAGTCGCAGCAAGCGCAGCCGCAGGGTTATCCTCAGGGACAGCAGTCGCAACAAGTGCAGCCATCACCCCCCGGGGCGTCCTCTCATACGCCGGGCGGATTATTTTCTCATGCATCGCAGCAGTTTCAGCGGCCAGAACAGAATCAACAGTCTGCGTCCACACCACCGGCAGTATCATTTGCTGCCTCCATCCCTGTCGCACCCCTTTGCCCCCCGGCTCACGAACTCACGGGGTATCTTCTTGCTGACCGCTACGAGGTACAGGAACGATTAGGGGAAGGCGGTATGGGTCTGGTCTACAAGGCAAGGCACATATCGCTAGATCGCCTGGTGGCACTTAAAGTACTGATCAAAGATCTCTCCAACGATGACACTGCTTTGCAGCGATTTGAGCGTGAAGCGAAGATGCTCAGCATGATTGAACACCCGAATCTGGTGCTGGTGCACGATTTCGGGAAGACTGATCGAGGTGAGCCTTTCATGGTAATGGAATTCCTTGAAGGAAAGACGTTAGATGAAATGCTCGATCAGGAAAGAATCTCGATTGAGCACATGCTCGAGATATTTAGCCAGCTTTGTGAGGGCATGCAAGCTGCCCACGACAAAGGTTTAATCCATCGTGACTTAAAACCGGCGAATGTCATGCTCGTAGCGAAGCACGGCAAGCAAACAGTAAAGATATTGGACCTTGGTTTGGCGAAGTTTGTTGACGACCAACAGCAGTCGCTAAAGCTGACCAAGAAAGGAGAGATCTTTGGCAGTCCTTTGTACATGAGCCCGGAACAATGCATGGCGAAGGAGATGGATCACAGATCGGACATTTATTCGATGGGGTGTCTAATGTATGAATGTATTGCAGGCAAGGCTCCATTGATCGGGCACAACTTCATGAGCACGTCTTTGAAGCACGTAACGGAGTCACCTGTCAGACTGAGAGACTTGCATCCGGACGTGCCAGCTGAGCTTGACGATCTGATTCTGTTATGCTTGCAAAAGGCTCCTGCAGATCGGCCTTCAAGCATGGCGGAGGTCAACTCCGTGTTGCGACAAATGCAGAAGGCACGCAAGTCTCAAAGCTCCCTTCCTCTCCTGTAACTGATTCTTCCAGATATTGCCATCTCAACGATACGCGAATGCTATCTTAAAATAAGTCGGGACTTTCAACAGGAATCTTTGTGAGTAACCACAAGCGGAAATTTTCAGATTCGCAGCGCTGGGCCATTTGGACTGTTTATGGCATGAAATGCTTTTGGTGCAAGAAAGCTCTGGAGTTTGCATCCTGCGAAATCGACAACATAATTCCCAAGGCTACTACCAAGATAGTGCTTAAAAGCCTGGCAAAAGAATATGATCTCGGTGCTGATTTCTCATTGACCGGTTATGGCAACTGGGTCCCTGGATGCAGACCCTGTATAGAGGAGCGATCAAAGACTGCTTTTAGACCAACGCAAGTTCTTCCCGGCTTGTTCAAAATCATTCGTATCAACATACCATTGGTGGAGGCCAAGGTACGCCAGATAGAATGTGAGCAATCGCGTGAAGCACTGTTAAAGCAGCTTGTAGAAAAGATAGAGAAGGGCGAAATCAATCCAGAATTCGTCAAAGAGATTATAGAACCGTTCTTGAGCGGAGTCGAAGTCGCTTCCAAAACAAATGTAGAATTTCGGTTGAGTAAATCAGTGCGTCTGTTCTTCAGCGAAGAAGGATTGCGCATGCAGCCTCCCTCAGAAATACGATACGAAAAATTCGTAGAAGGGCTTGTTGAATCGAGTGATTGGAAGACACTCTCTCCAGAACGAATCAAAGAAGGACCCATCTTTGGTGAAGGACGGAGACGCAGACCTGGCGGCGGAGCGTAAACCGATAACAAGTTTCCTCAACCGCACCATCCTCCGAGTGCAAATGACCCGGTGACAACGATTTCGCTCAGCAGCCTAGAATCACTTTGTGTCACAAGAGTGGTGTGCGCAACCGTAGAATAGGGAGCATCACTACTCGCGATCAAACACCGTTGAACCAACAATGAGCTTTGAATGTTGATCGTGAGACCTCCGTCGAAAACCAAGGTATTTTTGATCTATCCAATACCCGCACTGGATTACCAGACCATACTTCGGTATATCTATTAAGGACGACTGGACGAAGAACGATGGAAATAGACGATCAGGAATCCACCTTGGAGTGGAACCGTGCATTAGAGAAGGAATTTGGATTTGAAGGGCGCTACAAGATAGTAGCCCTTACAGGATCCGGTGGCATGGGCGAAGTTTTTCAAGCACGGCAGTTGGACACCGATAGAGTCGTAGCGATAAAAATACTCTCTGCGAAAATTAGCCCTACACCGGAAGTGAATCGACGATTTCTACGTGAAGCACAGGTGCTTTCAACTCTCGACCACCCCAATATAGTGCGGTTTTATGTGTTCGGCGTTTCTAATAATAGAGCTTATCAGGTTGTTGATTTCCTTGATGGAATCAGCTTAGCCGCCCGTCTTGAAAAGGGGCCGCTCTCGATAAAAGAGGCTCAACCGATTTTCAATCAAATTGCCGATGCACTTAAATATGCTAGTGCGCGCGGTATAGTGCACCGCGACATCAAACCAGCCAATATTTTTTTGTGTCCCACAACCGGAGGCGCACTCCGTGCAGTGCTGCTTGACTTTGGTTTAGTCCGTCAGCTCGATTTGGATGATACCACCATTACAACAATGCACTCCGTTCTCGGAACTCCGCTGTACATGAGTCCGGAGCAGTGTAAGGGAGGCAAAGTTGATCATCGTTCAGACATATACTCCTTGGGTTGTACCATGTATGAGGCCTTAACCGGGGCTCCACCTTTTCTCGGAAATTCGGTAGCAGAAGTCCTGTTCAAACACATGAATGCTCCCCGTCCGGCCTTTGCTGCATCTATAAGGGGCAAACAACAGGAGTGTGATTTATCGAAGCTTATTGAACAGTGCATGGAGAAGGACCCGGATATGCGACCGAACTCTTTTGAGGTGCTGCTGGCCCTCCTGGACGAAGCCTTCGCGTCATCTTCGGAAGAGCTTGTCTTTGGCGCACCCGGGCCCAAACGAAAAAACCGCCAGGGTGTCACAATTACCATGCTTGCAGTGATACTATTTGCAGCGTTTGCAATTGCAGAGTTTGCAAAATTAGCAAGCTCACCGACAAATTCCAATGACGGTTCGTGGAAAAATGCCAGTCATCCTTCAGTTGAAGACTCCCACAACCAGAGTTCTCCGACGAAAAGCAACTTCCTCACAAGTCGTGAGAAAATTGCCAAAAATCGTGAAATCTCATTGGCCAGCAGGAAGACTTCCGATACTGAGTTGGCCGATCGAATGAAGAGCATTGCCGAAAAGATGAAGGGAATTGACAACGAAATATCAATGCTTGAGAGTCTGCGCGGGAAACAGGATCCAGACGCACTTCATCAATCAAAAGTTCTTATCGAGAACCTTACGATGCTGCAGAGGCGATTACAACACAGTTCCGAAGTTTCCACAAATCAACTACCATTGCGGTTCGCAGCACAGTGTAAAAAGATAATGCCACTTGTGGAGGAAGTGGAAAAAGCCAAATTGTTAGAGCTCCTCAGTGAGACAGACCAATGGCAAGCCAGGGCAACCAACGATCAAAGAAAAATGAATGCGCTCTGGCAAGAGGCGCTGAGTTATGAGGATGAGGCGGAGAAGATTTGGAGATACCTTTCGAACAAAGAGCGGAGCAAATCGCGAGACGAGAAAAGGTATGAGATATTCAGAAGCCACCTGATATGCGAAAAGAATTACGCTCTTCTACTTGCTGAATCGGGTCAGCTGGAGGAAGCGCACAACAAGTTGTCGCCCCGCCTCCTCCAGAGGATCCTCTCTCACGCAGCCGAAATAAGAGGCACGGCTTCGACCAGGAATATACGCGATTTGGCCACCGAGCTTCAGAGCCGAACTAAGCCTGAGGAGGCCTCGCTGAAGCCTCAAGACCAACTCATTATCTGCGATATGCTCCTTGATCTATGTGACGTGCTTAAGGGTTGCAGCGTCTTTATCAAACGGGAGCCTTCTCTGGAGTTTGCCCACCAATGGTTCAACATCGCTTATGAGAAGCTTTCTCCCAATGAGCGAAACGGCAAGGCTGTTCAAGAACGGAAGAAGAAACTCTACGACTTTGACCAACTGGCCGCGCAGTCACCATCAACTCAACTATCGTCCTATTAGAACCACCGAGCGAGAATCATCTAGGACGCAACAAAGATGCTGCCTTGCTGAAGTCATAGTATTGGCGCTGGCCGCATCAAGTTGAAACAGGCGCCTCTCCTGTGCAATTTGTTGGGCTCGTATATCAATAATGGATTTTCCCCATGGTCAAAGCAGAAGCGGTGTGTACGGTACCCCCTTTGTAAAGTCTGTTAACTGCTCGCTCATAGGAGGGGTTGACCTTCCAGCCAACTGGAAGGTTTATAGTGGCTATTGGAGGAGAAAACATATGCCTGACAAACGCCCGTACATTGGGGAGATCGCCAAAGAGCTCGGGGTCAGCCCAAAAACGATTCGATGGTATGAAGCCCAAGGCCTGTTAACTGAGCCCGGGAGAACTGAATCAGGCTACCGTTCGTACAGTGCTGAGAACATCGCGCAGCTCAAGTTCATTCGAAAAGCGTTTGCATTTGGTTTCAGCAGCAAAGAAATCAAAGACATCCTGGAACTACGATCCCATGGGGCTGCGCCTTGCGACCTGGTCATTAATCTAGTTAGCGAAAAGATAAGTGTTGTGCAACACCAGATCAAAGGTTTGGAGCAGCTAGAGCGAGAGCTAACCGAGTTGCGCAGACAGTGGAGAGGCAAGCGAAACGAGAGCGAAACGGCCGGGAGAGTTTGCTGCTTCATTGAGGAAACAGAAGAACCGAAACGAGGTAAAAGACATGGCCAGCAAAAGACTAATTGAGATATTCAGCGCCGGATGCGCTGTTTGCCAGGATACTATCAACCTTGTAAACAGCCTTATCTGTCCATCGTGCGAAGTGATGGTCCTGGACATGCATCAACCCGCCATAGCGAACCGCGCCAAAGAGCTAGGTATCAAATCTGTGCCGGCCGTCGTGGTAAATGGTAAGTTGGCGAGCTGTTGTGAAGGCAGAGGACCTGACGCAGGAGCCCTGAAGGCGGCCGGTATCGGGGAACCCTTATGAAGGCCTTTCTCAAATCAGTGGGAATGTTTGGCAGCGGACTAGCGGCTGTGCTGCCCATTGCAAAGTGAGCAGTCTGTGCAGTAGCCGCCGGGGGCGTGCTAGCATCGTTTGGAATTGCCGCCATTGGCATTGAACCCTGGTTCCTTCCTGTATTGGTGGTCTTTTTGCTAATCGGGCTTTGGGGCTTTTGGCAGTCGACCCGGATCCATGGGAAGGCATGGCTGTTCATTGTTGCCCTCGTATCTAGCGCTGCAGTGGTGGCAGGGCGATTATTAGAAATGCCCGTACTTTTATGGAGCGGAACGGGTGCATTATCCATGGCGTATGTTTGCGATTGGATGATGAAGCGCAAGGGAACCAAGGCGACAACGAAATCTAGTTCAGCGAAGAATGAGACTTAAGTTCCAAATGGCGCCTTCCTTGAGAACCAAATTTCGCGCTAATAGCTACCGCAAATGCGCATTACTTCCAGTGAATTGACTTAAGAGCCTGATCAGCAGTGTTCACGTATGTCTGAAATTTGTCTTTTGGTGCCTGAAAGAAAATCTCCTGCACTGATGTTCCCGAGCCGTCTGCATCAATGAAGATGTGCTTTGAATCGTTTTGATTAGCCGTGTATCGGCCCTCAAGTATGAGCACTCGTTTGCCATTTAAGTCTTCGGTACGGGCGCTCTTCACTTGAAAGTCTTCGGGGTTGGCTTTGTCGCGAACAACTTCCTTCAATGCCTTTAACTCAGCCTCTGCCAGGGTGTGGGGCGGCTTGTCCAACAACGCGTGAAAATTCTTGCCTGCCATCTCGGATGTTCTTCGACCGCGGTAATAGAACCCCAACTGTGAATCGCGTTGGCCAGTCGGGTGGAATTCCTGGTAGGTCGCTGAGTGCTGCCGTTTGCTGTAATCCGGGCCAGCTTCCCAGTTGCCCGGAACTTCCATCGTTTTCACCTGCCCGACACCAGTCACTTCAATCTCAGGTGGTTTTGTGGCTGCCAACATTACGGACATCATTACATCGTCGAGAAGCCGCTGCGTACGTGATTCTTCAACGTCGGGCGGTGGCTTCTGTCCGTCTAAGTCATTTCGCCTGTTGTCGTTGCCCATGTGACGTACTCCTGATGAATGGGTTTACGGTGACGCAGCCGGTACCGGTGCGGCCGGCGTGGGAGCAATTTTAGTCAAAATGGCTCGGCGGCGGTCTTCCGGCAGCGAACTCATGGCCGACCAGAGACGAGCTGCATACGCTGCTGATTCTGATGCGGTGTGCGAACCTCCAAGATAATCCTTCGTGGTGCCGGCGATTAACTCGTCATATTTTGCGTTGTCTATGGCACCAGCCTTACTTTCCAGCTGGATCATTTGTAGGCGCGTGGAAGGATCTGCATTCTCATTGATTGTGTTGTAAAACTCATTCTTCTGATCTGCGGTTAAGCCATCCGTCATGGTTTTGATTTTACCCATGAACGCTTCTGATTCTGCATCTGTATGGGAATCGGCGAAGAACCCTCCGGTAGCTTGCACCATTGCTCTGGTATAAGTATCGTCATCAATCATGCCTCTGCTGTGCATCTGATCGACAGCATCAATTCGACGCTCGGCCGGCAGCGCGTGAACCATGTCTCTCAATTTAGTCTGGGCATTGTTGTATTCATTTTGATCGAAGGTACCATCGTCTTTTTGCTGTTTCCAACGATCGGCGGCGTCATCGATAGTTTTCTTCAGATCCTTGTCGTAATCATTATCACTCATTCCACCGTATTGATGCTTGAGACGAAGAAGCTCGAATTCCTTTTGCGTATCAACAGTATTGTGATTACGGTCCCAGTCGACGTCTTTTTGTAAGTCTTCAATGGTTACGTTGACGTCTTTTGGATCTGCCCATGGTTTGTACCACGGTGCATCTTCCTTGACTGTTTCATCTGGGTTGCGAGAAGCACGATAGAGATCGTGAATGTGTACTGCGTGGTCACCCTGGTGATCTGCGCTAGAGCCCCACTGGTTGTCTATTTGTACTTTGCCGGTTGCTGCATCATAGTCGGTTATAGTGACAACGTGCCAACCCCCTGAGCCACCAGCTGCGCCACCACCAGAATCATGCAGAAAAGGCTCTTGTCCGCTATGAACACCCATGATAATAGGCAGTTTGTGCTCTTCCTTCGCTTTCTTGATGAAGTCTGTCATCTCCTCTTCCGATTTGAAGGTCTTCACTCCGGTAGCGTCTCCATAGACCGCCTTCTCATGTTCGATCATGATCGCGTCGTTGTTGCCCGTTATTAGATTAGGCACGTCGACCATGGCTCTGTCCGCTAGATCCGGTGAGTCTCGGGGAATGCCGTTGGTCCAATCTTTCATGACTACCGTGGGTGGTGTGGTGGTCTTGTCGAGGAGTCTTTCTCCACCCACCACGGGCGGTACCGCTCCGGGCTGATCGGGAACTTGCTGGTACTCCAGTTGTCCCGGGGGAACCGTTTTCGGATTGCCGGCGGCATCAGTGTACGTGTATGGCTGTTTCTGGTAGTAGAGATTGACAGCGGCTACTTGAAATATCTGACTGGCATGGCTTCTGGCGCCATCATCCGGGGGATTGGCCTTCGCCTCGGCATCTGCAGCTTTGGGATCGATTTTGACCTTCGTGCCATCCTTCGCTGTGTACTCGCCGGTGGTTGCTACATCAGTAACCAGCTTCATTGCTTCAGAGGGATTCTTGGTGTACATCATGGATTCAACGGTGGTCATGTTGCACGTTTCGTGTTGCCCCTGATCGATCGATTTCGGCGTGGCACACTGGCTCATCGTTTGCTCCGCAATCTTAACGCGATCTTCCGGTTTCAATGGATTATCGCCAGTTGCGCTGAGCAACCGTTCCGTTTCTTTGTAGGTTTTCGTGATTTCTTCCGGACTCAGCGGCGGAGTTTGCTTTGCCCCACGTTCCTCAAAGCGAAGCATGTCGGCCTCAAATTTGGCTCGCTTTTCCGGGTCGGTGATTTTCTCTTCGGCAATGTCTTTCAGCTTTTGACGTTCTGCTTCTACTTCCTTACTGGCTGGAGGTACTTCCCGCGGTGTCTCACCTGGTTTATCAGCGATTAGCTGCTTGCCGTCTTTGGTGGTGGTCAACTCAAACTGATCTCCCTGCCGAGGACCCCAGTGAGATTCCTTGTATCCACCGCTGCCGTCCGGCTGCCTTTCATAGCCCCGTCCATCTGGATCGCTGATCTTTTCAGCACCATTTTTCCAGCGGGTGGTGGAACGATAGTTCTCATCAAGCGTAACAATGCCACCATCCCTGGTGTGACCCGGCAAATTGATATCTTTACCATCGAGATTTCCCGGATTTTTGGCATCAATACCGTTAACAATGGCGATCTCTTTTTCGTACGCTGTTATTTGTTCTGGCGTGGCATCTGTGGGCAAATGGCCTTTGGCAATACTTTCCAGCGTGTCGCCTGCCTTCCCGACCGTGCGATCCGGTGGAACGTCCATAGTCAAGCCCTCGCCCGCATAAGGAGGTTTGGCGGTTACCACCATTGGTTCCATGTCAACCTCGCCGGGCTTAACAGGTTTTCGACCCTTTCCCTCTGCTGATTCGGTCGGTTCGGGTAACTTGTCAGAAGTTTTCGCGACCTTTGCCTGCTCCTCGGCGGGCTCCTCTCCCTTAAAAATCTTTGTTAATTCAGCAACAACCTTGTGACCCGCATTATGAACAAACTCTTCATCAAACAGTATCGGTTTGCCGAAGTCATCGGTAATGCCGCTTCGGCCCCCATTCTTAAGATAATCGAGGTGTTCCTTTTGCTTATCTACAAGCTCCGTCTTGCCAGCATTGGCTTCCGTTACTACTGAATCACCAGCCTTAGTGGTCTCTGTCTCTCCCTGTACCTCTAAAGGCTTCTCAGCTTCATTCGCCATGACTATGAACCTCGTGATGAATGGCCGCCCGCATCAACGGTATACGCGTTAGTTAGATCGTGAATCAGAGAAAATTAGGAGGGACTAAGAAAAGGATGCACAGATCCACGACAATCGCGGTCTTTTTTGACCGCCGACTGTGATTCTCCTTTACGGATGCTGGATGTCTGAAGCAAATACCAAATGTCTTAACTTTGCTATAACCAGGATATTGACTTGATGGCCGCCTCGGCCGCCTTGAAATAGCTGGGATAGTCCGCCTCCGGGGCCTGGAAAAAGATTTCCTGAACGACTTCCCCGGTTCCCTCAGCATCCACATAAACCGCGTAGGCGTTTTGTTTGATTTCTTTGAACTCGCCCTCAACCAGCAAGATACGTTTGCCATTCAGGTTGACGGTTTTCTTCTTTATAACTTTGAAATCCTCGGACTTGGCTTTATCTCGCAATACGTCACTCAGTTCTCGATACTCGTCATCGGTGAGTTCGTGTTCGGGAGCCTTAAGAATCTCATGAAATCGCTTCGCCCCGGTGGCAGAGATGCGGTGACCACGGTAGTAGGTCCCCATCTTTACCGTAGGATTTTTGTCGCTATGGAACTCTACATAGTTTCCGGTGTGGTTCCGACTGGGCTGAGCGGGTTCACGAGACCAGCCCGCCGGCATGGACATACTGGAGATTTGCCCCTCGCCGGACATGGTCGGCCCTTTCGCTTCGTCTGGAACTGAGTTTTTCTTTATTTTCCCCAAAAGTTCGTCAAGCTTGTCCGCACTAGGCGACTTCATTCTACGGACCTCTGCAGGTTTCTTTGTGGCTTTGTCGGCATCAACCGGCACATCGTTTGCACCCATCTTTGGCTCCTTATTCGGGATTGGTCCTGCACATCCTGATTGAACGATGCGAATGATACCAAAATAAACATGCATTGGTCGAACGAACACAATTCGGCGATTTAGAAACAGCAGACGACTGGTCTGCCAGCTTCACAACGTGGGATCCGTCAATCAGATAGAGTCGACTCCGTTAGTACTTCTGCTGAGGTTACACGGAACACCCCGAACCAGCGCCTAATGTATAGCAATGCTGCATAATTTGTGACCCGCTCACCACAAGTTCCCGGATCCAACAAGTGAAGTTCAATATTGTCGGCTTTGTTCCACCTGGCCGCACATCGTGTGGTGTCGAACGTCATTTATTTCAGCACCTCTCCTGTGAATTCAGCGTGCCTGGCAAACTTTGCGTCGGGGCCATCAAATTGCAGTGAGCCATTGGTGCAGCCGATCATCATCTGCACAGTCAACCTGGTCTGACATCCCTTTCAAAACTGGATTCAGTCGCTCCACGTGATCTACTGATAGCCTGCGAACAGTCCAACATGAGTCGAAGACTGCTGTGCTCAGGAGTGCCGAACCCAAAAGTGCTACTGCTTCCGCGTCATTGCACCATGGTTTGAATTGCCGGATCTTAGCAAGGTACAAGAGTTTTACCTTGCTTTCGATCAATGTTGGATCGTTCAGAGCCTCTTTCTGTGGCAGCGCGGATGATTGCTCGCCGCCTTCGCCCTGCTGAGGCAGAACGTCGTCTTGATCATGGTAGCTGAGCAGGACAGTTTCTTTTAAGACATCAGCATCATCTCGATTTAACATGCCATACTCAACAAGTCCTGCCAGGCGCCTTCGAAGATCATCCTTCGGCTCAATCAGAAAATATGCTTCTTGAAACAATCTCACCTCTACCTCGTGCTTTTTCGTGAAATAGATTATAGAGGCGAGAGAGGGCAACAACATCATCAGAGATTTTTACAAGGCCTTGTTCATCCTAAGTCAAATCGGCGCTAGAAGCACTGTTATCGCATCGTTTATCGATTTCTCCGGCAAACTTTAGACTCGTCTGAGATGGTACCAAAGTGAGGTCCACTCTCAGCATCGGTTGAGTGATCGATGACTCGATTGATACTCACCGATTTTCGTAAATTAATCGGAGAATGACTGATGCGTGATTGAGATCAATTCCGGTGACTTAATTGACCGGCCGTTGGGACAACGTAAGTCTTTGCCTATTTCTTTCCGCGTGCGGATTCAGTCAAAGCTGGGGGCTTCCTACGGTAGCGATCATCTACGGTCTCCGGGTGGCCAGTTCTTCGTCGTGGCAACGGCCCTGTTGCAGGCACGTGTGGTAAGTAAATGGTAATAAAATCTTAGTAATGTGGACTGGGCTTGAACGAGATCATCCGACTCATATGTGTAATTTCGGGTTCGGTCAGTCCCAAAAATTGTTGTGTTGCGACGCTGGTTGAACGGGCCATTGTGGAATTGTCGTGAAATGTCCCTACCTGTAACAGCCCCCAAGGGCCCAGCCTGGAACCGAGTTGCCAAGCGGATTTCGAAGGGAATTAGGATTTGCTAAGGTGAAGGAATTTGACGACTTAATTGGGGAAAGTACGATTGTTCACGAAATTAGGGAGGAATAGAGTTCCATCAGGGCTGGCGAAAACTTGAGGTGGCTCATGGAAAACACTTTCACCCGGTTGGCGCCTAAGGAAACAACGGAGCGCTCCATCAATAGAGGAGATGAACAGCAAACAAGCAAACTACTAGTGGAAGAAATTTTCGCGCTATTGCGTGAACCAAAACTAGCGCAGAGCAAGAATTCCGAGGAACCGAAAGGTCGCGAAGAACTGAAGTTGCGTGAAGCAACAAAGCCGAGCGAGGTTCTATCCCGAAGAGAAGATCTTCAACCTCGAGATGAGTTAAAACCACGCGACGAAGTTAAACCACGAGAAGAAACAAAGGTCCGCGAGCTCGATTTGAGCAAAGTGTTCAGACCGAACTTTCTCGCCGCCAGCGATCAAGACTCCTTGATTTACGCCGGCGACAGGTTTCGTAAAGGTGGTGTACCAGCGGCTGGAGGCGCCCCGGGGGTTCCACCGCGAGAACCATACAGCATCATTCCCCCATATCTTCTGCGAGAATTATCTCGCCGCAACCCGACCAATCCTGATTTTATGAACACCATAATCAAGACTCGGGATCTGCCTCCATGTGAGGGGAGTTGTGCAGGCGATGCGAAACGAGAAGTTTATGATGCGAAAGGCAAGGAAGACTTGCCAGGAGACAAGGTTCGCGTTGAGGGGCAAAAGCCCACAGGAGACAAAGAAGTAGACGACGCTTATGAGTTCACCGGTGCAGTTCGAGATTATTTCAAAGCGGTACACGGTCGAAACTCCATTGACGGAAAAGGTATGAAGCTGATATCAACCGTTAATTATGGCGATAACTACGAAAACGCCTTCTGGAACGGCAAGCAGATGACATATGGTAGACCCGGCAAAGATAGTCCTTTCAAGACGTTCGTTCTTCTAGACGTTGCCGGTCATGAAATCGCCCATGGTGTCACTGAAAAGGTTTCGAACATGGAGTATTACGGCCAGTCCGGAGCGCTCAATGAAAGTATGTCTGATGTATTCGGCGAACTCATTCAACAGCGGGCTAAGAACATCAAAGCCAAAGATGCAGACTGGGTAATTGGCGACGGACTCTGGAAAGATAATGTCAAAGGGGCCGGCTTACGTAACATGCTTAAACCGGGCACCGCATATGACGATCCTGCTATCGGCAAAGATCCTCAACCAGCTCACATGAAAGATTATGTGAAGACGGAAGGAGATAACGGCGGCGTGCACTACAACTCTGGAATTCCGAATCGTGCGTTTGCTGAGTTCGCTGTAGCAGTTGGCGGCAATGCGTGGGATAAACCAGGACAGATCTGGTACGAGGCACTGCAGCATGCTGGAAGCAATCCGAGTTTCGCACAATTCGCCTATCAAACAATTGAAGCTGCGAAGAAGCTAGGTCATACCGCTGAAGTTGCTAAGCTTCAGAAAGCTTGGGAAGACGTAGGCGTAACTCCTTCCAAAGAAACTAAAGACACGCTCACTCCAGAGCGAAAAATCAAGCGAGAAACACCTGGCTCCGTTGAAAGTGACATTGAACCGACGACGGCAACAGCGGCTTAGTTCTCACAAGTTGCGTAAGTGAGAGTCACCGACGCTTTGAGCTGTTCTTACGCTCAGACCGGTCTGAAGGCTCAGTTTCAATTCTTCTGAACCACCTCATATGACTATTTGGGCGCTCATTTTTCGGAATGAGCGTCCAAATGCGTCATCAGGTTCTGGATGCACTGGACCTTGTGTACGTTCCGTATTGCGATCAAAGACATTCGCATATTCTTTCGCCGCTGGGCAATTCTGTAACTCTCATCGTCTCTGTTTCATAACGCAGATCGCCGGAATCCTGATTGAGTTTAAGGTTCAACAACAAAATTTCCGGTGGGCGCTCTTCTGATAGAACAAGC
The DNA here is from genome assembly GCA_021732565.1 of Candidatus Obscuribacterales bacterium. GTDB lineage: Bacteria > Cyanobacteriota > Vampirovibrionia > Obscuribacterales > Obscuribacteraceae > JAKFUT01. The sequence continues at coordinate 18,975 of JAKFUT010000122.1, read as the reverse complement.
CAGGCTCCATCTTCGGAGCGAAGCCAAAAGGTACCGTCGCCATGATCTATGCCGCGAAGCCGGCCTAATTCATCGTAATCGAACTCGCGTTTCTTGCCGTTTGGATAGAACAGCACTCGTAGTAATGGTTTTTCGTCTTCCTCGCCGAATGAGATGTGACCGATTGATGAATCGATCGCATTAGCCGATGGGTGGAATGGGGTCATGCTGCGGACCTCTTCAATTTTGTGCCCTTCCCGAAAAGTCCAATGTGGCGAATCTACTCATGTGAGTTGTCGTTTACTGAACTCAGGCTGTGCCCTCAATGCCTGCCTGTGGTTACATTATGTGGTTATGGGGTTTCGCTGGCGTGTCTCTATTGTGGATTTTTCGTGAAAGCCTCTGGTCGCAGCTCACCCGCCGCACATGGAGGTGTCAGCAACTTGCATCGCTTTGGACTTTCACAAGCTAAGCGAAAAGCCCAATGTTGATCGGGGCGCGAGGCGAGTGAACGGACCAAGCCAGAAGAGAAACAATTGATGCCACCATGGGTAGAAGCCATCAGCGCACCAAACACAGCCCGATTATCATTGGTGCGACGGCGACACATTGAGATCAGCACACTGTTTGACTAGACCGGGTTGCGATTACATAGCAGACACAATTAGATGTGGAAAATAGCGATTGAAATCAGGTAAGGGTACCTTGAATATGCCATCCAGCAAACCATCCTGTGCCATACCACTTACAGGGTCGAGCGGCTCGACTTTTCCGATCGGATCTCTGATAGTCACCAGTCGCTCCCGGGAATCAAATCCGACAATAGAATAAGCGTGGTTACTCCATAATCCGACTGCACCGGCCGCTGGTGATATCTCTGTGGTAGCAATGGCTATTCCGCCAGAAGTAAACACATCTTGTAGCGCCCGGGACTGCTCCGCATAAAATTCCTTTTCTATCGTCTTGCGATCGAACCAACTTCTGATCTGGCGAAACGAAACGTAGTCCTTACCCAACCCAAAGTCACCAATTTCCCAGATGACGGTGTTCATTGATCGTGATTGTGCACCGGTAAGAAGATCGAATGCAAGATCATCTCTAGCTCCATATGTTGCGCCGAAACAATCTAAAAGAGGCATAGTTGTAGGCCGGCCTTCCATTATCGCTGTGAGCAAGAATTTGAAAAGTCTCTAAAGTCATTGGTACTCATTCCCGTGTTTGCTGACGCCAATTTTGTGGAGAAAACACAATTCTTCCGCGCAGTCAACTATAATGACGGCATGATTCTTTTTTCGGTCGGCGAAGACGAATTTGAGCGAAAAGATAAATCTTGCCAGGATTATTGAGGAGCGCCAATGAACAAAATAAACATCGTATTTTGCCTTTGCGCGGTTGCTGTGCTTTCCGTTAGTCCTGGTCTCGCTCAGCAGTCCTCCGACGAAATTGACGCAAATAAGACGCCGCGAACGAACGACACCACATCTGGTATCGCTGCTACCAATTCATCAGTTGATCAATCTATATTGGAAGAATTGGAGATTTCAGGTCGTTCATTTCTCGAAGACGAGCCAAAATCTGCTCTGTCGGCGGGAATATTGAAAGGTGCAGTACAGCACAACGAACAAGTTGGCGCGGTGGGAAAAGACTTTCGTGTTGGTGCGGTGATTAGTGAAGCCCGTCTGGAAGGCCGGAAATCCAATAATCACTGGCACAAGATACCGCCCTGGATGGCTGGTGTATGGGAGTTTACAGAGCAGACACTGTGGGCGGATCATAAGTCAAGAAACAGTGTTCCAGTTAAATCAATAATTCACAGGATTGAGCGAATCGGATATCAGCAAGATGCAAGTGAACAAGTCTGGGACTTTGATGACCGACTCAATCGCACCGAATCGGCTCTGGTAACTGACATTGACTTCAACAGAAATATTGAGGTTCTCGCGCTGGATGAGTCGAAGATAGTCTACCGGCTTACCGCCACGCGCTGTCTCGTCTCAAAGCAAAACAGACATATAACCAAGACCGTTCAACTAGAAGCGATCACAATGGCATTCAGAAACGGCGACAAGGGGGCCGTGTTTTCGCAATCGCAGCGCGTTTTCAATGAAGATGGCGAACAAATTTCGACATCTCGCATCGTTGCCAAAGCTACGAAGAGAGCCCCTTATCTCGCTCTGGAAACATTGAACGGGCAGCAATTACCGCCACTGTTCAAAGAGTTTCTTATTCAGCAAGGGTTGGGCAATTTGGCCCCCTGACTCGACGTATCAGTCTGAATCTATTTTGCGGTTTTTTCGCCGCGCTGCGATTTACTTGTGTATGTGGCTGTGAGCCTCGTCTGAACTTGCTCGTTTTGCCCGCAACGCCTCAACAGTTTAATCAGATGGGAATGGCACTCCAACTCTTCAACCCAACTTGTCCGCGAAGCTCTCCAATTGCTTGTGAGGCTTCGTCCTGAGTTTCAGTTCCTTTGATCTTGTCCAGATACATCACTCGTTCCGCCAGAGTATTCAACTGAAAGCACCAGTAAAGAGTCATCAGAGGATTGATCCACAACACGCTCCCTTTTGTTCGAGAATTAGAATGGTGGTTGCCAAATTGACCCGCCAAAGCGTCGAGAACTGAGCTGCATACAATGCTGTTGAATTTGGGCATCTTTGCGAAGACAAACGAAGTAGCTTCGCGGAAAAGGGCTAGCTCCGGCATCTGCTCTAGTAACGTTATCGCACCAAGGAAACCACCACGCTTCGTCAAATCGGCAACAGCTTCAAGCACATGCGCATGGCAGACACCATGATGGTGATCGACTCCGAATCCCAGGCTAACCAGTAATTTTCGGCAGGGTATGTCTAGCCAGTGAACAGCGGCAATTGAGATCATATCTTCAAGTGGAGTGCCAAGACCGTGTTCATCTCCTCGTAACAAACTGTCGGATCCCCCATCGGCCAGAACTATCGTATCAATTTCCAGATGAGCGACTAACTGAGCATACGCCTCAGCCAAGCCGGTGTACCCGGGCTTCGGAAAGCACCAAATCGAAACCTCTTCTTGGCGCTCCTCACGAAACCATTGTGAAAGATATTTCTCTGGAAAGTAAGGCTGAGCCCCTTGCGAATCCCCCGTTACTTCTTCGACCATAGAATGGATTTTGCCGCCCGCCGATGGTCTGAAGGAGGAGAATGAATAGTTGGCGAGGAAAACTTCTTTGCCGAGCTGCTTCAAGTAAAAGTAGAGTGGCAGTCCACTAAAAACATCCCAGCCGCCACCAGCCCCGCCAATCAGCACTCGTTTGGAATCGTTCAATTGATCAAAAAACGGAATCGTGCCAAGGTGCATAGGAGTCCTCCTTTTACATCTCTGAGGGTGTTGTATTGACGCTTTTAGTATATCAAGAAAGCGTAGGTTACACGTTTAACTGTAGCTCGCACGTCGACTCTTGTCAATGTTCGGCGATTGATACCATTCAATGCGTAGTCAGTTTAGTGATTGATTCAACGAATTATTTGCTGTCATATAACAGCTAGTTCTACGCTATCAACGGGAGGTGTTCTTAAGTGGTTGATGAACCAATGCATCGTTCGTTTCGCCGCAATGTTTAGCAGAGCTTGGATTGAGGAAGGAAAGATTGAACGAAAGGGCATGAAAGAACTAATGGCCGACTTTCTTATTGTTGAAGACGACTCTGAACTACGAGTGCGGCTCTGCGAGCTTCTTAACTTTCAAGGGCACAACGCGATTGGCGTTGGTGAGGGGCGCAGTGCGTGGCAGTTGTTGGATGAGAAAACGTTCGACATTCTCATTCTCGATTGGGATTTGCCTGATACCACGGGGCTAGAAATCTGTCAGCATTACAGAAAATCTGGTGGCAGAGGCGCAGTGCTTCTCCTGTCGGGGCGAGTGCGAACAAACGACAAGGTCGCAGGGTTGCGTGCCGGAGCTGACGATTATTTGACCAAACCGTTCGTCGTTGCGGAAATGTTGGCTCGCGTTGAGGCGCTTCTTCGACGTTCTAAAAGCGGCGAGGAGGAGCGCCTTGATCAAATGGTCGGAAAGACCTTTATGGAAAAATATGAGATGCTCAGTGTGATCGGAAGAGGTGGAATGGGGATGGTGTACAAAGCGAAGCATATCGCTTTGAACCGCACACTTGCTATAAAGGTCATGCTCAATACCAGGGGGTTACAGGGAGGAGCGATGAAACGCTTCGAGCGTGAAGCTCGTGCCATGAGCATGCTCAACCACCCGAATTTGGTCGGCATAACAGATTTTGGAACCAGCATTCAGGGGCATCCATACATCGTGATGGAGTACCTGCAAGGGAGAACATTACAGGATGAATTGGAGCCGGGCGGAGGATTGTTCATAGCAAGAGCAGTTCCAATCTTCGTACAGATCGCTGACGCACTTTTCCATGCCCATGAAAGAGGAATTATTCATCGGGATTTGAAGCCCTCCAATGTGATGCTGTTAAGCCCTGAGTCAGTGGCTTCCCCGGGTTCTGGCAATGGCGGAGCTCTAACACCGGAAGCAAAAGACCGGGTCAAAATTGTTGACTTGGGATTGGTCAAATTTACTAATCAGATGGAGAACATTTCACAGGGGCTGACATATGACGGCGAAATTTTTGGCAGTCCTTATTACATGAGTCCTGAACAAGCAATGGGGGGACTGCTGGATCCGCGTAGCGATATTTATTCATTGGGATGCTTAATGTTCCAGGTATTGACCGGTATTGTGCCGCTGGCGGGCACAACGTTTATGGAAACAATCTCGAAGCGCCTGACCACTGAGCCTCCCCGTATTCGGGATACTTGCCCTGTGAGACAATTCCCCAAGAGTCTAGAATCAATAGTACAAAAAGCGATGTCGAGGGATAAAGAAGATCGATTCGCATCGATGAATGAGTTGAAGTTGCAGCTGCTCACTGTCAACTCTGCCGAAACCAGTGCCGGCGGATTCCTGGCAGGACTGCAAGGTATATTCAAAAAGAAGAATAAGTAAGTGTTCGATCGTTGGATTTCTTTCGGCTATCGCTCTCATGTAGTTATTGAAAGCGTTCATGATGAGCACCACTGAGAGTCAAGCAGACACATCAACAGTGGGTGTACCACAACCATTGGGCGAACAACCGGCGTACGAGCCGGGCTGTGCACAGCATCGTTAGAATAGAGCGATTCGGGGCGCATAGAAGGCAGATCGTCGATCCGACATTAATATGCAGTTCCATTTGTTATAGTTGAACCAATCTCGGGCAATCTATGGTGCAGGATAATTTCACGGACATTGACTTTCATTTGAATCCTGGTTCGAAACACGCTTCGGCGGGTAAATGGAAAATTGGCTTCGAATTACCGCCCCTACAAGAGGTTAGAGACATGCCGGTTGACCCCGCATTGGTAAAGCTCATAGAAGACGCAAAGGCGGCTTACCGCGATCGCGACTTCAAGAGCGCGATGGATCGGTTCTCACGAGTTATGGACATGGACAAAAACCAGTGGGACTGCAATCTCTATCTGGCAATGTGCTATTACAAAGTCGGCATGATTCAAATGTCTGTACAAAAGTTTCGCTGGATTGCGGACAATTGCCCTGATAAAGAAATCCGAGGGAAAGCACTCGCCGCCATGGGACCCGTTCAGAAAGAAGCCATGTCGATGACAATGAACGATTTGAAGAAACCGGATATCTCAAAGTACGTACAGCCTTCGCCCGCCGCTAAGTCGACGACGTCCCACGCAAAGCCTACTCCAGCACAATCAATTTTGGAAGATAGTGGCGATGAGGATGGGGTGGAGTGGGCGCCGAAAGACAACCGTAATTTCACATAGACATTCCTATTCCGAACCATCCGGGGATTTGCTGGCACCGAATTTGGTACCGCCCTGTTTTTCCTTTCGGGCTATGTCGTTGGCGGCGCAGATTTGGCGTGCTTCATATCGCCCATCAAGACTCGTTGCCGTCTTAGTCCGTCGCCGACTGGATCTTAGATGAAACGTAGTAAGTACTTGCATCAGCCCTGGATGTACTCGTGACTAACAACAACATTAAGACTGCTGTGCGCTTCAGGAGGCCTCGTTTCAGATTCAGGCGAACACCTGATCAAGTGTTTTGTGCGTTTTAGCAGTTATCCCCACCCGGGCAGAATTCGAATTAGCAGAACGAGGCTTGACATAATCTCTATTATTCTGTATTACTTAGATTGCATGACTGCTGGTGGACGTCCGGATATTTGGATCCGGATGTAGTTAGTCAGGGTTATTTCGATTATGTCTTTTCACGTAGCTTGGAGCAGCATCGAACTGCTTCACAATGTTGTCATCACTCTCACACATTTAGAGAATCTAAAACAAAGACCCTTCAAACCCGTACGATACAGGGCGAAGGTGAAACTACACGGCAAGAATACTGCCATCCAGATCAATTCGGATGCGCTGCTGACTCAAAGCCGTACAGACATGTTGTCTCCGACATCCGATCTCAATGGCTTCGCCAAATGGGTGACCAGCAATGAAGCATATTTTAGAGCCTTACCCGCTGGAGTTATCGTTTTCGGTGAGTGGGCAGGGCCTGGTATCGAAAAGGGAATGGCGGTTTCGCAAATCCCCGCCAAAGTGTTCGCGGTTTTCGCTGTTCAAAGCGGACGTGGCGAAGAGGCTCATGTTATCTATGATCCAGAGCAGATCAGAAATTTATTGACTCCTGCATTGGAATGCCCGGGGCTTCATGTATTGCCGTGGGAAGATACTGAAGAGATTGTCATCCACTACGGTGACAAAGCTCAGATGGAGGCGATGGTTCCTCTGCTCAATAGTCTCGTCGACCGAGTGGAGAAGGAAGATCCATGGGTCAAACGAACGTTTGGGATCAGTGGTCTTGGCGAGGGACTGGTGTTCTATCCAGAGCCCGGATCAGAGCCGGACGCACCGGAATCACTTGCCCTGGTAATGTTCAAAGCAAAGGGTGAAAAACATCGTACTGCAGGCACCAAGACTGCCGTACAGATCGATGCCACTGTTGTGGAGAACTCTGCAGGATTTGTTGATTTAATGGTGACGGATGCGCGCCTTGAGCAAGGTGTCTCTCAGGTCTTTGGCGGAGTCTACGACATTAAATCCATGGGCAAGTTTCTTGCCTGGGTTCTGGCGGATGTGCAGAAAGAATCAGCGGCAGAGCTGAACGCTGCTGGTCTGGAATGGAAACAGGTCGCAGGTGGAGTGCAAGCTCGTGCTCGCGATTGGTACAAAGGGCGTTGCGCATAACCTGAAACCGTTGCCGCAGCTCACTATGCGTGGTGCAGAGGAGTGCGAAGTTCCTCTGCGCCACCATTCTTCTGGCCACGTGCACAAGTCTTCAACCTTTGCATTAAACGTAGGCATTTGAGCAGTCTTTGTCTTCGGGAATCTCGGTTTTTTCCGCACACGGTGCCGTTGCGGCGTCTGCTTGAATAAGGCTGTCTGTCTGCCAAATTTTCGGTTGGAGGCACATAATATTCGTCCATGCAATTGTCACGCTATACCACCTGAATACTCATTGCTTAGTCGCGAGGTGTTTGGCATCGAGAAAGGGTACATTAGTGCAAACAAAAGTGGCTCCATAATAACAATTCCCATTGGTTGGTTGTGACATGAAGATCCTAAAGACAATATTGCTGCTGCTCTGCTTCTCTTACGCAGGCTATTACATCGTCACGTTGTTCAATCAAAACATGACGACGATGGAATCGAAGAAGACATGGGTATCGGTGAACGCTATTGTCCAAGAAGTGTACAGGACAAAATCAAAGGCAAGAGTGGCGGGTGGAGGGTCCGTCCCTCAGTTAGACACTGGAGTTCGCTATGAATATTCGTGGAAGGGCCAGACCTTCAACGGTGAGAAGTCCTTGACCGATGGCAAAACTCGGACGTTACAGAAGGGAGTGGAGATATTCGTTAAAGTCAATCCGTCGAATCCGTCCGAATCGGACTACGAATGATGTACGTGCCGCGCACCAGATTCGGTGCCGCTGAGATACATCGATAACCGCTTTCAGGAAGTGACTTAAGGTAATTGCTCGATGTCTTTTTTTCGAGGGAGCGTGAACCAGAAGGTGCTCCCTTTTCCTGGTTCAGAATCAACTCCGATGGAACAACCGTGCGCCTCGACGAAGACCTTGCATATCGCCAGCCCGAGTCCTGATCCGGGTCCGCCTCGTTCACCAGTCAGTCCTAGTTGTACAAAACGCTCAAAAATAGCTAGTTGCATATTTTGGGGTACACCGGGGCCTCTGTCGGAAATCCTTACCTCAATCTCACTTTGTCGTTCCAGTGCAGAAATAAGTACAGATTGTCCTTCGCTGGAATGCTTCAGGGAATTTGACAGCAAATTTACCAATACTCGCAAAATTCGATTTCGATCTGCCCGCACATAAAGGTTATCTACCCTAACCTCAATTGAGACGCTTAACTGCTCCGCTTGTGATGTGAGTTGCTTGCATGCGGTGTCGATCAATGATCTAACGTTGAAGTCGCTCAGTTCAAGCAGCAGCCTTGAATCAACACTCTTTTCCAGATCAATTAGTTCATTCAATAAGTCGATAACGCGAGTAATGTTTTCTTCGGCACGTGTTATCACTGCGTGAGATTCGTCCTGAAGCTCCTCATGAGTATTTTCGCTCAAAGTAGCAAGTCCGCACAAGATGGAAGTGAGTGGAATGCGCACATCATGTGAAATCATCGCTACAAATTCTTGGCGGGCCCGCTCAATGCTTCTTTTCATTGTTATGTCTCGAGCAATCGCGAAGAACATCTGTTCGCGCTTGGACCATTCAACCATCCATGAAAGATCCAACAGCTGGCCGCTTTTGGTGAGAGCACGAGTCTCGAACAGAGAGGGTCCGCCCGAATCTTGCGCTGCTTTTAGTCTGTTTTCCAGGAGTTCACTGTCAACTATCACCCGAGATACCGGAAGATGAAGCATGTCGTGTGATGAAAAACCTAGAAGTCGGGTACTTGTCTGATTGATCGCGGCAATGTTGTATTTGTCGTCAAATGCGCAAACCAAATCAGTGGAATGATCGGCAATGGTCCGTTCCCTTGAAATAGCCTGTTTCAGTTGGTTCCGAAAGGCGTCTAGCATTAGAATTGGTGCGTCGGGTGCAGCATTCAAAGAACCGAGCCTTTCCATATCTTCGTGATGTAGATATCCGTTCAGGCTGTGAATTATTCGTCGGATTTGAGACTGTGCGCGCACCTTCTGCACCTTCAAAATCAAACATTGAGCAAGGAGAAGGAGGCACAACCACCCGCTAATTCCAGCTGCCAGAGGCGACACTTCAGGAGGAGATTTTGACCCGCCTGTGCAAACCTCCACAAACAACCCGGTGCTAACGATGATCGCCGACAGTCCTGAGATGATCGTTAACGAGTCTCCACGGGGCCAGCTAAACGGCGATTCGAATGGAGAGTCATCACTTTGTCGTACGTCGCCCTTCGTTTGCAAAATGAGCCTTGCCGATAGGTTAGCTAAGCGGCAGCGAAAAAAACACGGTGCTGATCACCGCGGGAATAGTTGGATTCAAATTTTCTGGTATCGTCCGTGGTAGAAAAAGGAGAATTCCGAGGGTGCAATTAACAAAAATAGGAACGCTCTGCGATGTGGTAATTCTCCTGAGCTGAACGATTTCATCGGAAGACCAGACGGGAGAGTCGGTGTGATAGGACTTTTGAGACTATCTGTCTCTCTTCTTTCGCGCCTCTGTCAGAGCGTGAGAGAGTAAGTCTGCCGTTGCATTGTCAACCTTTCTGTTCCGTCCGACTTCGACGGACTGCTCCAGGGTGCTGCATGCGTCATCATACAACCCCTGTTTGGACAAACAATTCCCCAGGTCGTAGAGCAGAACGGACTTTTCTCTGATAGAGCGCGGATATTTGTCTTCGGCAAGCAGCGCTCGGCGATACCAGGGTTCGGCTAACTTCGGCTGGTTTTGCGCTGAGTACGACATCCCTATTGATTCCAGATCCACCGTAATCTCGGGTCCCTCAAGACCGCATTGGTGCCTTATCGCAAGGGATTGAAGCAGATGCTTCCGAGCTTCCTCAAATCGATTTTCATGGTAGACACAAGCGCCAATGTAATGCAGCGCCCGCGCGTAAGATAATGAATGGATGTCGCCAATTCTTTCTAAGTACGCTTTCTCCTGCATAAAATATGGCAGAGCCTTTTGAAACAACCCTTCACTTACATATCCCCTTATAAGCTTCTGCAGCGAGTTACAAACTACTGTTGCATTGTGTGGTTGCCGCCACTCGGGGTTCTTGCTGCGCATCATTGACTGCACGAAATCGATTGCCATGTCGGATGCTCCAGTTTGTGTTAGTTGGTTTGCCAACATTTGAGACAGATGTATTCGCTGCAGTTCCGGAAGCTCCTGTGTCTGAAGCAGCAGATTCTTGAGTATCCTGTAGTGCGGCTCAAATTGTTTCACCCGGCCGCGTGGCAATGAGAGGTCGGCCCAAATAAAACAATATCGCGACAATTGTATTGGGTCCGTTATCTTCAGGTTCCTCCATATATGTTCGGCCTCATCTGCAAATTGACGGGACTCAGGCTGACGCACGTCCGATAATAACATCGCACATCGCATTCGCAGATCTGCTGCGTCCCACCCTTCGGCACTATTTCGATCTTTGATACTACATGCGGTGCGTAATGCCTGCACCGCGTCATCATACCGACTGAGCTTGAATGCCTCCATTGCGATTTTATAGTGGGATTCGGCTGCGTCTGCACAGTTTTTGCTAAAAACATGCACCACCGCTAACAGTTGTAAATTTGCTAACTTCAACTGCAGCTCAGGATTACTGGTTCTGAGTGCCGCTGTTTGATCCGGAGAATTGCAAAATTTGTGATAAATTTTTGGCAGGACGCTTATGTAAAACTCCTTGTAGTCGCTTACGCCAGTTTTCAGTGCAATGTCGAGAAGGGATTCAAGGGCACTTGTGTCACTCTGCAATGGACCAATGGCAACAGGCGACTGGCGCACCAAAGACTCGAAACCGCACATGCACGCTTTTCTGGCTTGGTCGATATTTCCCTGCTGTGCGTATAGTTCTGCCAAACGCGGAGCCACCCTTAAGATGTCGCCGGGCTTGGAAGTTGTATCTTGCAGAACCTGTTCGTAGAGAACGCACGAGATTCGCCGCCGCCCCGTAGAACTGGCAAATTGAGCCAGGTCCTCGCGGACGCGGCCTTTGATACCCATGCCTTTCAGCAGCAATCCGGCAATCTCACCACAAGCAGAATGGTCAATGATCAGGGGAACCCACAGCAGCAGCATGAGAATTGATACTAACAAGAATGGAAGGACGGAGTGTGTACGTTTTTTTTGCGAGGTGACTAAAGTTGAGCGTTCCAACTCAGTGCCCCGTCCCTCTGCCACCATACGCAGTGCGACGTCAAATTCGTCAATAGACTGATATCGCATGGAAGGATTTTTGTGCATGGACTTCCTGATTGCCGCTTCTAGACCGGGGGGTAACTGAAGTTGTGCATCCATAGTTGCTGGCAGATCATTGACGTGTTTGTGAACAATGCCAATCGGTGTATCGGCATAGAAGGGAATTTCACCTGTAAGCATTTCGTATAAGATGCAACCCAGCGAATAGATATCAGAGCGACAATCTGCTTTCTTTCCCAGGCATTGTTCCGGGCTCATGTAATAAAGACTCCCGATGAGAAGCCCTGTCCGTGTAAGCGTTCCCGCTTCCTGCGGCTTTAGCGTTCCAGTAAACTTTGCCAGCCCGAAATCGCAAACCTTAACGATATCTGTTGCGCCCTCAAGCAACATCAGATTCTCCGGTTTCAGGTCTCGATGAACAATGCCCATATGATGGGCACACTTCATCGCTTGGCATGTCTGCTGCGCTATCAAAATTGCTCTTTGCCATTCTATCCGTTGACACTTTGCTAACTCTTGGCGGAGGCTCCTCCCCGGGAGGTACTCCATTACAATGTAAGGAATTCGTTCTCGCCAGATTCCGAATTCATAGAGCGTTGGAATGCCTTCGTGTGTGAGGGAAGATAGTGCGATTCCCTCTCTCTTAAATCTTGCCTGGCTTTTCTGATCCGCAAGAAGAGCCGCATCGAAAAATTTGATGGCGACTAGTCGCTCGAGTTCCTGGTGCCTTGCTTGATAAACAGTGCCAAAGCCCCCGCTTCCCAATAGCGAAAGAATCTCATATCGTCCATCAAGACTTGTGCCAGGCCCCAGCTGAATACTCTCACGCTCCCGTCTGCCAATCTTATTTGTGAGTCTTCGAAGTTATCCCCGATTGTTCACGCTTTTAACCAACTGATTAAAACTCCGCATCCGCATACTTGAGACCCGAATTTGCCCTGAGGGAGGAATTGAGCCTCAACAGGCAAACGGCAAAATGTACTGGAGCAACTGGCCTTATAGGACTTCATGCTCATCCACGCCGGCTAAGGTCAGAATCTTTAACGTGTTTAGCAAGTTGCTGCGGGGTGCTCCTGGATATTGTTTTTCGGCACTATAATACAAGTTCAAAGACAGGTGGCTTGTTTTGAGTTCCAGTGAAATCAGTGGCGCCCCGAATGATACGCCACGCATTCCGAATATCGAAATCATCGGGCTACTCGGCCGCGGCGGAATGGCGGCTGTTTATCGCGCAAAAATGATGGAACGCGAGGTGGCTGTAAAAGTTCTTCAGGAAGGAGCATTAGACCAAACAGAATTGCGGCGCTTCCAGCGTGAGGCGAAGTCGACAGCGGCATTGAAGGATCACCCAAACATAATAAAGGTTTTGCAGTTTGGTATTGCAGACTCTAAAGCTTACATCACGATGGAGCTTTTGGCAGGCGGATCTCTGGCTGATCGCTTAAGTAAAAGCCGTCTCTCTCTGGAGGAAATCGGAGCTTACTTTCCACCACTTTTATCTGCACTCGACTGCGCTCACTCGGAAGGAATAATTCACCGAGATCTTAAGCCTGCCAATATCATGTTTCAAACAGAGGCCGATGGTCAACTCACACCAAAACTAGTTGATTTCGGAATTGCGCGGAACATCTCGCCCAACAGTCCAAATACACAGCTCACAATGGATGGCAGTTTGTTGGGCAGTCCTGCATATATGAGTCCTGAACAATGTGCAGGATCTCAATTGGATGGGCGGTCAGACATCTATTCCATGGCATGTGTAGTCTATGAAGCAATGACAGGAACGGTGCCATTCAAAGGCGAAAACGTTTTGGAAGTGATGTATCAGCACTCTAATGCTCCTCGTCCGATAGCAAAGCAAGTGTGTTCCGAATTTGGCTTGTCACTGCCGGTAGTGAACTGCGTTATCCGTGCGATGTCCATTGACAGGGAACAGCGATACCCATCCGCACCGGAGTTTTCGGCCGCACTTTCTGCCGCGCTCATTCCAGAAAACAAACGGTCAAAGCACATTGCGATGGCGGCGATTACAATCGGGGGCGTCTTGGTTGCGGTCTTAGGTTTCATGGTAGTGCAGAAATCGAATAACCCAAGAGCCATCATTTTCCCACAACAACCTTCGATGACTAAACCTAAGATAGGAAGACCGACTCCCGAGGTTGAGCCAGCTAAGCGCTACGGCGCACTTCTTACCAGGATCGATGAGCAAATAACGAAATTGGCTAGTCTTACGAACAAAGATACGCCAGATGCCACAGCAATTTTTGTGAGTGGAATGGAGTTTGTGGCAGAGGCCGAGAAGTGCGCGGTCAGCCATCCAGATCAAGTGGATCTGCTTTCAGTTTACTACAAACTCCGAATGTTGACTCAGGAGAAAGGTGGCACACGACTGACGGAAGGCGTGTTTAAGAAGCTAAGGGAAAAAAATGCGAAGTACCCTATAAGGATCCATCATATTAATCGGGTGGTGCTGCGAGTGAAATGCGAGTCACATACTGCTACGAATGACGATGTTGAAACCGTGCTCAGGTTTGACCGCGAGGCCTCTCGGAAGCAAGAACTACCTGGCCTCGTGTATTGCTGGGATATCACAATGGCACTAAACCACTATAGCAGTGTCAAAAATGATTCGGAAGTGAGAAAGTATTTGGAAGAACTACGAACCGCAATGAAGATTCCTCTGACATCGTCACAAAGGTCTCAACTCACCCACTCTGTGATATCTTCAATTGCTAATTCTTCTCGCTACGAAAGGATGGGGATAGACTTTGGAAACGAGCAATTAAAACGATATCCGAATGATTTTAGTAAGGCCTGTGAGGTGCGGTGGGGGATGTCTTTGTGCTATCGCCACCTCAACGATCAAGACCACGAAGTCGGCGAGCTTGAGCAAGTTGTGAAAGCAGGACACCCGAATAATGATTCCTTTGTCGACGCTCAGAAGAGATTGAAGGAGCTGGGTATAAAGCTAAAATAGACTTACGTTGAGCTTGCGCAAGAAATTCCGCTAGACCGGGAGAATCAGCCGGATTTACCACCGGAGCGCAAAAAACTACACTCCATTTCACCCAATACTTCGCGGGCTATAACCGGCATGGTAAGCAAGAAAGACATTGAGCGATTTGACGAAAAAGCCCTAAGTTGCTTGCTGTCCCATAGCTCGCCTGTCGCTTGAGCATGCCCGCCCCGCGTCCGAAGAACAGCAACAAGCCTTAGAAGATGCGAGGTGATGTCGATCCGGATGCCGGATGAGCAAGTCAAACAACTAGCTTGCCTTGAGGGGATCGGCTATCAGCCTTATGTGCGCAAAGTGATAACTCAGCATGTTCGCGAAAGCGACTACAAGTTAGAACGGTTTCTGACGCCCGACGAAGCGACTGAAAAGGAAGTAGCACATGATCCCGCGAGATCGATGAGTTGATCTCGCAGGCGAAAGAGAATACGTTTTCGGCTGAATCATAATTGCGCTTCTCTGGTTTTGTGCGACAGTCACTGCGCCGGGCTGATGTGGTGCCGAATCGCGCCGCACTACTGTGCGGGGGATCAGTTATAGGACCGGCTTGGAGTGGTTCCTTGGATACCGCTGCCCAGAGTCATTCTCCAGAGCAGGAAATCATCCTTAGCATTCCTTCGGAATTCGTGACACTCTCTGCTAGTGAAATGAGCGTCCGCAATAGTTAATCTAAGCGATTGAACCCTTGACAGGATTTTGACGTATACCCTAATGTAGGGTCATGGGAGGATCTGGCATGTCAACCGAAGAACTAATAATTAGAGCTTTTGCGACGCTCTCTTCAGAGCTCAGGGGCGAGCTTCGGGAAGGGTTCTCCTCATTGAGTTCGCGTATTGATCAAACCAACGAAGAACTCCGAAACACAAAACAAGAGCTCAAAACGGAGCTGCAACAGACCAACGACCGCTTGGCTCAAACCAACGACTGCTTGGCTCAAACCAATTCAAACCTGTTGGATTTTCGACAAGAAGTGCGTGAGAAACTCGAGGGAATAAGCGCTTTCCTTCTAGCGTCCGAAAAAAACACCGTAGGAATTGAGGAGCGAGTTATTTCTCTGGAACATCGAATGGAAAAAATAGAACGTCAGCCGAAGAGAAAAGAGCGAAGCTAGGCCGAAATAAATGCCACTGTTTTTCAGCTGATCAAATGAGGATCCGTCTCATTGCATCTACAGTAAGTTTGTTCAGAATATTGCGAACATATGTTTTTGCGGTGGCAAGGGAGATGAAGAGCTTTTCGGCAATTTGTTGATTAGAGAGTCCGTCGACAATCAGGTTGAGGACCTTAAGCTCCCTTGGAGATAAAGGTTCAGCCCGCGGTCGATCAAAAGACGAAAAAAGATTCGAGGAAGCACAGAACTCTTATGAGCAATGTTTGTAGACTAATCGAAGAATACGGAGCACGTCTTTCGCTCGGAATATGTCGGGAGGCATTGAAATAAATGAGCGATATCGCGGCGTCGGCACCGCCGACAATACTGAGTGTTTGTGTGAGTCGGGCTAAGTATGTCAGGCATCAATGCGATGAAATACTTACCGGAATATTCAAAGAGCCAGTGGAAGGAAAAATCGCCCTCACGACGCTTAACTTGGACGGCGACCAACAAGCAGACTTGACAGTACATGGAGGCGTGGATAAAGCTCTCTACGTCTACCCGTCAGAACATTATCCATTTTGGAAACAAGAATTGCCTGAGGTGAATCTTCACCCTGGCGCATTTGGCGAAAATCTTACTACCGCCGGATTGCTTGAAAGCTCCGTTTTCATAGGCGATGAGTTTCAAGCAGGTACGGCTGTGATAAGAGTTACCCAACCAAGACTGCCTTGTTATAAACTTGCGATGAAATTGGGGCGGAACGATATCATCAAACGCTTTATGAAAAGCGGCAGGTCAGGAATTTATTTTTCAGTTGTCCAAGAAGGTGCTCTCGGGGCCGGAGACGAACTCCTGTATCTGCGCGGTGACAACAACAAGATTACTGTTCTGGAAGTCGCAGAAGTATTCACAAGAAGAAATAACGATCCGGTCCAGATTGAAAAAATCATGAGTTCAAACCTTGCAGCGCAGATGAAGGGATTCGTAGCCAATTTTTTCTCGCGGCAGTAACTAACCCCACACACCCTACGATGGGTGTCCTTGCGGTCTCCAGTTGGCCGACTGAGGACCTTTCGAGCCATTTGTCGGGTGTATGCCCCCGGCACTTCTATCGGGGCGAAAAAATGGCTGGTTCTCCCGATTATGTTGTTGGCACTCGACTTACGGATGACAGCTTTTCCTTAAGTCTGGTTGGCATATGATTTTATGCATATCACGCATAAAATTTTACAATTCGGCTTCGCGAAATTCCCAAATTCAGGGCGTTTCGGGATTTGGTTGCTAAGGGAAAATATGTATATCATGCATATTTTAATAGGCCGGCGGAACCCCCCCATGCCCTTTCGAATTCTGGCAACGGTATTATTAAAGTCGATGGACCTTCGATTGTGCTTCTGTCGGAATGAGAATTGTCTGCTGTCTATCGCTCCTGGCTCTGGCTGTAGTTTCCGTGTGCCGCGGTGACAACCGAAATACAGGCTGCCATCTTGAGCAACTTGTTTACCAGAGATTTGGATTCGGTGTGCTGGCTGCGGCCAACCACGCGAAGCAGTTCGGATTGGTTAAGCAACGAGATGAGTGAAACTTCGCTACTGACAAAGCCTCCCGACTTCACATCGCCAACTTGAATTCGTCGACGCCCAACGAGATCCTTTCTCAAGAAATCGAGAACGCGCGTTTTCGATGGTCCAATCACAACTTCGCTGCCCACGGGCACGTGAGCAAAGTGACTGGAGGAACTCACTTTCACGGTGGAAGAACCGCTCTCATAGAGGTTTCGCACTGCTGTAACGTCACCGATTGTGGTGATAAGCACCGCCGCTCCCGGTTTCACTATTACGGTGGCATTTGGAGCTTTGATCGTTACATTGCGCTTGGAATTGACCAGTATTTCTCCGCCGGTGAGCACATAAGTGCCGTCTGAGACGGTCTGGTACCGGGTGGAACCAGAGGTGCAGAGAGAAGCCGAGTCATGTTCAGTGAATCTCGGCGCGGTGCCCGCCGCCGCAGTATGTTGTCCAAAAGCAACCGGACTGAACGGAGTTTCATCTTCTTCCTTATCTTTATAGATGTTGTTCGGGAACAAGGTGACGGGTTGACCGGGTAGAGGAGCTTTCGGTGGTGCCAGAGGAGCACCGGAAGTCCATCCGTTCGAGTCCAACTTAACTTGTGGAATGCTGGAGATCTCGCTGGCAACCGGTTGCATATTCGGTACCATTCGCACCAGTGGTCGTCCATCAAATCTGCGCGTGCGCAACGGGAATTTGATCGGCGCGCTACCAATGAACTTGGGTTGTCCCTGCCCGGCCAGGTGCATTTCCTCTTTGATCTTCTTGAGGCGGAACTTAATCTTGCCGGCGAAGCAACCATCGCCGCAGTTTAGAAGTGCATCCTCTTGCGCTAACCGTAATTGATCATACCGGCTGTGTGTCATGTGGATACGACGTGGTGGATTGGTTGATTTGTCCATGGCGATTAGCTTGGCATTGACTATCAGATCTCTAGCCACTCCATCGACCGGAATCAGCTCCTCATCATTGACTCCTTCATCGAAGACAGCTACGTCTTCGCCAGGCTTCAGTTGCATCGGTCCACTTTCGGTGTAAGAAATTGCCACCAACGGGCTGCTACCATTGAGCGAAGTAACACGTGTGACTCCCGAGGAGCGCTGCTCAACAATGGCAGAACTTCTGGGAGGAACGGTGATTCTGGTGTTACCTGCCACCATGGTGGTTGGTTGGTCACCAGTTGCAACCATGATGCGTCCCAGTCGCACCAGCATCGAAACTGGTCCGGAAGCCGGTCCTGGTTGAACTGTTGTGCCCGATTCACCAACAGCGAATTGATCCGGCTCGTCAGCCCAGAAGAAAGGCTGGCAAGACGCAGCTGCAACGTACCAGCTGGTCTCATTCTTCTCCTTGTCGTCAGGGTTACTTTTGGCGAAGGTCATTGGTGCAGGGCAAACATCCAGATCGTTGAGAATCGGAACAGGAATGTTTTCTACGTCGGTTTGATTGACGGTGCTGCCAATCAAAGGTTGTTGTCCCGGGGGACTTCCAATAGTTCCAACGTTGCCCGGATTTCCGGGGCTGCCAGGACTTCCAGGCGTGCCTGGAGTACCCGGATTGCCGGAGGTACCTGGATTACCGGGGGCACCGGGGTTGCCGGGGTTACCCGGGTTACCCGGGTTGCCGGGGTTACCGGGATTACCCGGGTTGCCGGGATTACCCGGGTTACCCGGGTTGCCGGGGTTACCCGGGTTGCCGGGGTTACCGGGATTACCCGGGTTGCCGGGGTTACCGGGATTACCCGGGTTACCGGGATTACCCGGGTTACCTGGATTGCCAGGATTACCGGGGTTGGCATTGGGCAACAGCGGCGGAGCAGCAGCAAGGAAGTTACCGCCTTGAATATTGACCAGTTCATTGCCTGGCGGATCTATATACTGCACGC
>JAKFUT010000030.1 GCA_021732565.1 Candidatus Obscuribacterales bacterium | reverse complement strand
ATATGAAGGCAAAAGAGTAAGATTTTCACGGTTCGTGTTGTGGCAGAAAACGATGTGTTCGGAAAGCGAATACATCGTTTTCTGTTTTCCACTGTGAGTTTCACTGTGCCGATTTGGGTTTGCCTGTTGTAAGAAGCTCGCGCTGGCTCTGTTCGTTTTCGGCGGCTCCTTCAGCGATTCGCCTCCAGCCGTTTGGGCAACTGCCCAATGTGATGCACAGGAAACCGATCAAGGTTTCGTGGTTTGTTCCAGATGGCACCCTCCACGTAAAGGGTGCCGCTTCGTGTGTCATCAATATTCTTACGATCAATCAGGAATTTGTCATATCAAATGACAATTGTATTTTAACTTCTCCACGAAGCGAAGCAGTTTCATGGCATCAGCTACCTGTCCCCTATCATTGAAGCGCCCTGCCAATCTGTAAGCAATTAGTGCGACTTCATTGATAGTTGCTGCCCCTGTCAGATCTCTTGCGATCGCGTTGCGGTAAGCGGATTCTGCAGCCTTAAATTTTCCTTGAATGACCGCAAGCTCTGCAAGTTCAAGATGAACGATGGCCAGGTGCGCAGCCATTTCAAGTTCATCAAATAGAAACAGTGCTCTCTTATAGACGAGTTCGGATCTCTTATATTGGCCGCAGTCTCGATAGAGTCTTGCAATATTCACCGCTAGCGTCGCAACTTCGAATCTATTGTTTTGTAAGTCTTTCACTGCAATTTTGGCTTGGCGATAACGTCGCTTGGCAGTCTGTAGATCGCCAATAAAATGGGCGTGCTTGCCCAAGGTGGTGAAGTTTTCAAAATAGCATTGATTGATTACGGTTGTTCTCATAGGTCAGTCCTCCATTTAACCCAAGTCAAGAACAAAAAGATTGTAGAGAGGTTGCATCTTAGTCCGCACCAAATTCAGTGCTAAGCGGCCTCCCCGAGGATCGCTTTTGCAACTGATAATTCGTCGGTACTAAGGGCTTACGATCACCTCAGCAGCAAAATTATTGGAAAGGACCTCAAATGGGTTCCGATCTTGTCTTTCCATCAATGCGGCGGCTAGTCGGGTGAAAACCGATAGCCCATCCCGTGCACCGTGCAGATTAAAGGCGCCTCCCCCGGGGTTTCAATTTTTCCTCGAAGTCTATTTATGTATGGACGCAATGACTGCGTCGTTGCTTCCGAATCCGTCGGCCAAACTCGCACAAGTATGCTCTCTGCGCTGAACACCTCGTTCGGATGCCTCATGAAAAACTGAAGCAACGAAAACTCCTTCGGTAAAAGATGAATCTGCTTGCCGTCCTTTGTAACGCGGCCACTAACAGTATCTAGTTCGATATTCCTGACTTGCAGAGTGTCTTTCTTCAACGCAACCGGACGTCGAAGAAGTGCTCTTACTCGAGCTGACAATTCTTCCATGTTAAATGGCTTGGTTAGGTAATCATCAGCACCAGTATCAAGGCCAAGTTTCTTCTCCTTGATTGCAGTCTTACCGGTCAACATTAAGATTGGCGTTTGTATGCCACTGTCGCGAAGGTTTCGGCAAATGTCGATTCCGGATAGCTCCGGTAGTTCCCAATCGAGAATGATGAGATCATAAGCTGATGATTTAACGTACTCCAACGCTTCCCGACCATTTCCAACAATGTCTACCGCATGTCGTTCGTTCTCCAGCCATGCTTGAGTAGCCATAGCCAACGCTTGATCATCTTCGACTAAAAGTAGTTTGGACATGACAGCGATATGAAATCCGGAATGTGACCAATATTATAAGCGAGCCTACCTCTCATGACGGCAAAGAACGTCATCAAGTGGGGGAAATTCCTGGAATGGAATTAGCGCTCATGAGCCACACCCACAATTGAGCAATTGCATTCAACAATTAGTCGCGTACCAAAAGGAACGATGTTCCACCGGAATGAGCGGTTGCAAAGCAATCACATGCCATTTATCAGCCATCTCCACCGAACTAACGACACGAGTGACGCCGGGAAGAGACTCTCGCTGCTAGTGCCGAAGAACCTCTACCTTCCTTGTGACAACGAGACGACAGCGGTTGACCAGTTTCACACCTGGAGGGGAACAATCAACACAGACGCGGTGACATAACAACTCAGTGCCTACATGAATGCGAAGCTGAAACTGTTTCAAAAAGGACTACTGCTGGCAGCAATACTGTTGTCGTTCGAGCTTACATTGCTCGGTACTTTGGCCTATTTGCTAAATCGTGCGGAGATTGAAACCACCCGAGCGCGACGCATAGAACTGATCATGATCGACAGTACCCTTCAGATCAAAGCGTACTATGACCTCTGTTCAACGCTCATTCTACTAGGCATGGCTCGCAACGATGCACTAATTGAGCGCTACAACTCAGTGTTACAGCAATTCCAAGAGCGAAATCAATCACTTCGGAGGCGTCTTCTTCTGGACGGCAATTCTGGAAAATCTCTCGAATTCATTGAGGCCGATTCAAAGAAAATTCTCACCGTTATGGAGAGAGTAAAAGTATTAATTGATGCCCGGGATTTTTCGGATCTAACGCAGATAAGAAACATTGCTCAAGGCGAGTTTGCATCAAGCACTAACGAATTAATCAATCACCTGACGGACCTGACAAATCGATATAAAAAAATCCGCTCAACGTACTCACCAGAGGACAGCAACCGCCCGGTAAAAGCCTTGCTTTGGACCGGGTTTGTTCTCAATATCTTCGTCGTCATTGCCTTAATAAGATCTTTCACGATAAACATAAGCAACCGGTTGGCTGTGCTGTCAGAAAACACTTTGAGATTGACCCGTGGAGAAGCGCTACACTCGCAAGTAGCAGGCAGCGATGAGATAGCAATGGTAGACAGCTCGTTTCACCAGATGTCAGAGCGCCTGGCAGAAGCAGCTCGGAAAGAGAAAGCTGTAGTAGAAAACATGCCGGTAGGTTTCTTGCTGGTAGACGAAGTCCTCACAATCAAACTAGTCAACTCCACTTTCGAGAATATCACCGGGATAGCACGCGACAAGCTAGTCGGCGAATCTCTAGTATCACTCTTGCTACCGGATAAGGACAAAGATGATAAAGCACTGATCAATCACATAATTCAGAAATCCAGCGAGTCAGTCTATGACTGCAGAATTCTGAGGGAAGACGGGGAAGAGAGGTACATGAATTTTTCATTGAACCGGTTTGTATCATCAGAAGGCGATATTCTAATAGGAACGATGCTTGATGTCACTGCACGCCATCAATTGGAACAACTTCGAAACGACTTTGTTTCCATCGTTAGCCATGACTTGCGAACTCCTCTGACATCGATCGGTGCCTGTTTGCACGTGCTGCCCTTTAATAGGTTCGGCCAGATGAACGACGAAGGCAGGCGCATGGTAGGGGTCGCACAAAAGGAAATCGATCGATTAATGCGTCTGATCAAGAGTCTTTTGGACGTCGCGCGAATGGAGGCCGGTAACATTAGCCTCGATATAATGGACTTTCCGATTTCCAGTTTGATTACCAGATCAATTGCCGCTGTAAGCTCTTTTGCCGAAGGCAAAGGGATAACAATAGATTATTTGTCATCCGACTTTCAAGTCGTAGCGGACGAAGAACGATTGATTCAGGTGCTGGTCAACTTACTCTCGAACGCGATCAAATTTTCCAACGCAGGCAGTGCTATCAAAGTTACAGTTTTCGAATCTGAAGAACATTTCGAAATTCGGGTAACAGATACGGGACGAGGAATTCCCCGCGACATGCACGAAGCTATTTTCGAACGATTCAAACAAGTAGCTCGCGCCGACGCCACGGAAAAAGGGGGGACTGGATTGGGGCTACCGATCTGTCGAATGCTATTGGCCTCCCACGGCGGTACCATAGGCGTTGAGAGCACTGAAGGAGTCGGAAGCACTTTTTGGTTTAGATTACAGCGAGACTGCTCTGCCAAAGCGGTTGACTAAACCAAATAGATCATCAATGCTACAGTTGCATTACCACAACCTTTCTACAACGTCTCCCTGAAAGAATCGCAAGTGTAGTCCAAAGCCGGGAGAACGCAAGATGGCGGAACAGGAATTAGTCAAATCAGAAGGTAGAGAAGAGCGTGCTCCGGAAATCGAAAGAAATCATCAGGTACTCTTAGATGATTTCCTGAGAGCCAACAACGACGACAGGACAAAGTCAGTCACCTCGCAGCACGACTCACTACCCCGCTTATCTCTGATTGGGGAGTCGGAATTCGAAAAAATCAAAAAGATTAGCTCCATCCCGGAACCCGATGGACTATGCACCGGATTCAAAATAGAACTGAAGGAGGACCAACCGCTGTCGTATCCGATCAAGGGTCGCAGCCTTTCACTTCGCGAGCTAATTCAAATTGCCGAATCGAAGGACCAACCCGCAGATTCCGGTAATAGCCCAAAACAGGAGGAGACGAGATCCGGGGGAGTTGTTCCCGGGTTCCATGGCGCAATGCGCCCCATCGTTAGCAAGCACTGGTTCACGGAATCGCTACTTAAGCAGAAGGATATAGGCACAGAGCGTGCAGGCACATCAGGTGGCGAATTGCGATCGCCCGAGAAGAACAACGACGCTCAATTCAAAGGGCGATTTCCATCCGCGGTATCATTTGGACCTCGTCCATCAAACAGTCCAGCTGATAAGGATCCTCAAATGAAAGACAATACCAAGCAAGATAAGGCCTCGCCGCGAAAATAGCAAGATTGAAACCAGCACCGACAAATTTTGCTGAACAGATCTAGGGGCACTCCCCAAATACTACGCGATAGTTGCATTCTACGAAATTTCCGGCAAATTCCAGCGAGCCGCAGAAATCTTTCGCGCAGACTCGACTGCACAAACATGGAAAAGCTTAAGCAGTAGTAGAAATTCATGTGATCAGCATGGGTCTGCGCGCCTTTCTAGAGATGCGACTATCGCCGCGATCATTACATTGCAGACCGTATTATTTGCGGGGTGTCGGGGCTAAGAAAATAGCGTTGCACTTTCTTACTTTGTCCGAATCGTGTCGCCCGCTATAAATTGAACGAACCTTAAGAAGAGCCTGCTCGAACATAACTTTCTGCGGCTTACTTGCAGATTTGATCTGCGCATATGATTGTTTTAGCAACGAAAATGCAGTGGTGTCACCGCCAGGCATGTTTGCTTCATTCCAGGCAGCGACGACAAGAATAGCCACCCGAGGCATACCGAAGTTTTTCTTGTCCTCGTCCATTTTGTTGTTCAGAAGAACTCTCAATTTGGCTCGATCTCCTTTCCAGAAGTATGCCCAGTAATCATCTCGAAACTTTCGTTCGAGATCCGGTGCTAAACCATTCTTGAACCAGGAAAACGGGATTTGTTTGCGCAGCAACCGAATCCCGTCTGCTCGAAATCCCGTATTCTCCAAATTCACCGAAACCATGTCGTACATATTCATGAAGTACGGGATCGCCTTCTCATCCACGGCGGTATGTGACAGGTCCAACTCAGCCATTGAAGGGCACAAACCATTCGCCAAAGTGGATACACCAGCCGCCGTAATCCTGGTTCCCGATAGTGACAGCCTGAATAAGTTACTGAGACGTTTTAGATTTAGCCTTTCCAATCCGGCATCCGACAAAGGACATTCATTGAGTCTTAGCTCGACTAGCTCTGTGAGCCCGGACAGTCCGTCAACGGCTTGATCGCTAAGGGGACACCCAGCAAGCCACATCATCTTTAGCTTGTTGTGCGAATCGAACTTTCGAAATCCTTTGCCGGTTACCTTTGTGTTATCCGCATAAATCTCGGTCAAATTCTTCCATTTACTCATTGCTTCTATGCTCAGATCCGTTATTAACGGATTACCCGCGATCATAATCACCTTGCAACACGGAGCCTTCAGATTGTAAACGAACTCATCATTGATGCCAGTATTGGCGAGAGACAGGTCACTCACTTGAATATTTCCAATTAGGTTTCCCCACTCGGGCTTCAACGAATTATCGGTAAGCCTTAAATTGTCGATTTTTGCAAGCTGTCCAAGAGCGCGTAAGCCAATTTCATCAATAGCACATTGTCTCAGCTCGATCACTTTCAACAATGGCAGCTGATTGAGAGTCCTGCCGTGAACCGTTGTCTGGTTGAGAAAGAGTGAACGAAGATTAGGCAATTTCTTGAGCGCGGGCAGACCAGCGTCGGTCACTGCTGTTCTGGAAAGATCAATTAAGCTAAAGGTTGAATTGGAAGGAATCAGCATCAAATCGGAGTCTCGGATATCGCAGTCGGAAAGATCAAGCTCGTCGACGCCTTTGACACCGTTCAGCTGACCGCAGAATTTACGCACTGAACTGATCAAACCCGATTTGCCAGGTGCCGCACCGGCGAACTTTTCATACAAGCTTGTTAATTCACTTGATCCAATGACGGGGGGCTTCAATGAGACGAGTTCTCCCGTTGCAGCAAGCAATTCCTTTCGCTCAGATACCGCAACACGTCTTTTGGGACCCCCGGGTTTTCTTATGAAAACGATTGCGCCATTCAATTCGGATGGAATGATTACCCTTCTGGTAGTCTCTGCGGATTGTCCTTTGCTGCAAGTTTGAAAAAAAACAACAGCAATCAAAACTACTTGTAGAACGCGAATCAAAGTCGACAAGGAGAATCTTCCGCATAACTCAATCTCAGGTATTCTACCCGACTTTCTCGTGCGCCCCGCGGACAGAGGTCGACAGACTGTCGGATTCACTTGGACGGCTAGACAACCATCCAAAGCCCGGAGCTAAACGATGGGTTCGCTAATGTTGTCAGAGCTTGCAGCAATACTCACCATCAAACATCCTGCCGAATTGGCGAAGCTCACGTACAGACCGGGATCCCGTGGTGCCACTGAATGGTAGTACCGCATGTGGAGGCATTGGTTCATGAAACGTGAACACAAGTGTTCTCATCGAACCGAAGCCCGGAGAGGAGCACGCTTCAACCGATCGCAGGCCAACTGTGTTAAATGCTTTGAACAATTTTTTCTGTGATTGGAGACTCAATCCCGAGTTTCTTTACGAAAAAGAAACTCAAGTCAATGGTCTGACCATTAAGCACAGTCGCGCCGCTACCAGTGCGAGAACGTGTATTTGCGTACCAACGCCGGTTTGAGTTAATACAAACGAGTTGTGTGCTTAGACTCTATTTTGTCTCAGTTCCCGGTAAAGTGAACTCCGCCACTGAGGCGACAAACAATGAGGTGTCTTTTCGGTAACTATTCAACCGTGCCAATCTCTCGGGTGTCCATCCAGACGCACTGGCGCCCAGCGCGTGAAGTAACGCCAGGCCAATGCGCCTCAATCCGTCCGATTTCTTGTTGAACATCACTCTTTCGATCTGGTCCATCTCAACCGGCGTAAATCTGTTGGCTGAGCTGGCGCACATATTCACAGCCTCCTGAACCGCTCCGTAGTGCAACCGGTTGGCATGTTCCACGCTGCGTAAGAATCGGGCAAAGTCTGTAGCGGGAAGCCCGCCAAAAGCTATCCGAACCTGGTGACCAGTGGTGAGAGGATCACACCACAACGTGCGTAACACGGCTCTGGTAACCAGACTCATTCGCGCCGGTTGAACGCGCTGAGCCCGCTCTAGCTGCGCCAGACAGATAAGCAGATTTTGCCGATTCTTGAGTACACTCATGATCAAGTGCTCGGTAGATTGCTCATCATCCGGCGCGTAATGAATGAAGAAGATGTACCCCGCCATTAATCGTTCAAGGTGTGAATCTGCTGACAGTTTGGACATTAGCGGTTTGAGCATTACTCGTTCGGCATCAACGACAGGAGAGGAGGTCAGACGACGCAAAGCTTCAAGTCGCGTCGACTCATCGTCATGCTGCAAAACCAGAGACAACACTCGAGCAAGCCGTTTGCGCGAATCTAACGAGAGTCGAATGAACGGTATTCGAATCACTGCACATGCTACAGCTCGTTCAGTCGACAGGGCGGCTTCATCGAATACATCCCATACTTCAGGAATCTCACAGAAATTCCAGAGACCTCTGATTACGGCAGCTTTTACATCCTTGTGCATCTCGGTGCGAGAAAGAGATATCAGCCAGTCGAATGCTTCCTCGCCGCCAACATCACCGGCAAGGCGAACAACCTCTTTGTAGATGGAAACACTCTTCACGGGCACCCGTTTTAGTATCGCAACAGCCTCCACTCGACTCAACTGCAATAAGGCTCGGCGTAAAGAATAGATTGCCTTTCGCAGCCGGTCGTCCTGGAGACAGTCCAAAAGCAGTCGTACGCCGTCTCCGTTGTCCACATGCGACAGCTGACCGATCATATAATCTCGCACTGCGGGCTGACTGCTATCTTTGCGAGCAAGCCAGGCGAGCTTGTCCATGGGCGGATCGGGTAAGCGACACAAGCGCAAGGCACCATAAAAGCCATCACTTACATCTACATTTTCACGGACACACAACAACTCTAATTCTCTGGCAAAAGCGGCCTGCTGTTTGGTTGTCCAACGTGTAAATCCATTTTCGTACCGCGGAACCACACGCACTTTACCTGTGGAGAATCGTCCCTGATAAGCATGTTGACCCAGGAATGGCGTTAAAAGGTCTTGCCTTCGCCTGTGTAAGTATTCAGCAATAACGTCGTGTTGTCCCCAGGACTTATCTAGTTCCAGTAGTATTGGAACTAGCGTCTCAAACCTGTCTCGACGCCAGGAGTGGAGGAGCCGCAGGGCCTCTTCCGCACGATCGTTGGAACTCGAACCTTTGACGATTGCCTCAAGTGAACGAACTATTTCCTGACAGGAATCCAACCGCGTCGAAAACAACCTTCCAAGGGCAAGAATCTGTTGTTCGTGTTCTTCCGCACCCCAAATGCGAATGGCTTCAGACACTGCAGTTTCAAGCGCCACAGCTTCTTCTTTGCTGAGATGCGATAAGGAAGAGACGTTCCAATAGCCACCAAGAGTGGTTCGACCTCTTTCCTTCCAGACTGTCGCGATGGTACGACAGCTCCACTCAGTAAAGTTAGGAATGAGAGCAACCGCCAATTCTATAATGCTCGAGAAACTCATGCGCGAACCGTCGGCTGCATTCAACGCATCTCGAATGATACGGTCGAGCACAGGTAAATGTGAGGCGTCCCACGCGGACGGGGGCAACAATCGCAGCTGAGAAAGAAACGAAGATCTCACTGGATCGGCTTCATGCTTCCTTTGCTCCAGTAAGGTCAACAAGGCACCCAAGTGTGCGCGATCAAATCGCACGGCTGCCACAAGTTTGCTCACCGCTCTTGTGCGAGTGTCGATATCTGAGTCTTTCAAGTGCGGCTCAACGACTTTCAGTGCTTCGTCCCATGGCAAATAAGTTGCATAGTCCAGCTTGCTTGCCGAGCCGGCCTTGCAAGGAAGCTTCAGTATTCGACGAGTCTCGGCGATGCGCAATTCACCGGGCAAATTTCCCAGATCACCGCAAGAAATGACGCCCTCATCATCCAACCAAGAAAGGCGCGTTTGTTCGAAAACACGATATTTGTTTTCAACGCTCAGCTTCTCAAACCATTCCCATCGGTTGTCCTCAAAGGAATGTAAGTCAAGAACCCGCAGTAGCAAGTCTGCGTCGAGTCGCGGCAAGACTCGCGCAGTTTCATACTCTAACATTGCCAGAGAATGATGCTCAATCATGAGTTCCACGATTTGAGCAGGTCGACGAGTTAGCAGTCCGTCTATTTTTAGTGAGTCTAGCGGAATTACCCGAGCTGCGCTGCGAAGAGTTTGCAGAGTTTTGTCGGTTTCGAATTCAGCAAGAACAGGTTCGACACTGTTGAACAGCCAGACAAATCGTACATCCGCGGACTGTAGCTGATTGGCCCAGTCGAGGAAGTACTGCGCGGTGATTGCAGCATGATTATGTGCAAGTAAACCGAAGTCACCGGCATCCATCATCTCGGCAGACTTCAACAGCCGCTCCGATACAAATGGCTCCGATCCAAAGGGAATCAAGCGCTCGAAATTCTCACACTGTGGCTCAAGCTCCTGCAAGCAGTGATCAATCAGAGCGATTCTTTTCTTCTTCCTCAATCGCACGAAAAATTGGCGACGCGACGATCCTTGCAGTTCTCGTGCAATTTGCGTCAACTCTTCGTCGGTGCAAACTTCAACCGCCATCGCACTGATAAGCTTACGCAGAAGCGCCGATCTGTCATTTCGGCCTTGAAATATGAGTGCGTGATCGCCGGCTCCTCGCAAAGCATACAACGCCAGCCGTCGTTCATAAAAATCTCCGCAGCGAAGCTCATCCATCAAGTGACGAGCTTCAAGAGCCTCGGCAGCAGAACTTGAGGCCAGTCTTCCTAGATCAAGCATGCGCAAAATGCGCTGGCCGTCCGTCATCTTTTCAAGGGCATCCAGAAGAATCTCTCGCGGCTTTTTCGGCGGCTCCGGCGGCGCAACAACCACCGGGGCAAGCTCCGGGGAAGGCCGCGCCGGCGGCGGCACAGGTTTCACCTCATCGGGCTTACCTAGTATCTTCTTGATTAACTTGAACGGGTCAAATTCATCGCCAGCCACATTCAAATCTCCACCAGACAGACAGCGTCCTCCGGACAACACTGCGAAACTCGCGGCTCGTCCTGCCTTCTTCCCAAGGATCAGTTAGTCTAGCACCGCAACCTGTGATTCGAAGCCAGTTTTAATGTAAGTGTAGAAGTTGTAGCGGAAACGATGCACCGACCCGGATATCGTCAAGTATTTACGCTGACCGGTTGAAGACACTGGAGACTACCTTTGCACTGATGCACCAGGACTTCAAGCGTTAACTTTTAGACTTGACGCTAGCGAAGGAGCCGTCTACAACTGCAGTAACATCACTGGCAAGTCAAGCTGCTGAGCGGCGAAGCCCGCCGTCACCTACACACGATGAACCAGTGGGGGCGGCGGTCGGTGTTACAAGTTTTCCCGGCAGAGGTAATTGAATCAATCGGGCATCGAATACTTGCCTACGGCTACTTCAGCAGATTCTCCTGTTCTTGTGGAAGAACCGATGTTTTCACATGATTGCCTCGCCGCCTCGTGTACCACAAAATTATTCCCAAAACAATCAAGGAGCTTAATGAAAAAATAGCGAGCCCCAGAGCTAGACCGGGCGGAAAGAATGCAAACCGAATTAGATGTATTCCGGCTGGAACGGCCACCGCTTGAAAGAGAATGTTTGCTTTGTGTATCTGTACGGGTGCACCATCAACGGTAGCAGTCCAGCCAGGGAACAATGACTCCCGCAGTACAACGTATCCTGGTGTTACTGCGTCTACCTTTACGATGAACTCCGCATTAGACGTGATCTCCCATTGCAGATGCGATGAAGCGCGCACTCCGCGCGCTGTACAGCCCCCCCCCTGATTCATAGGCGCAGGTTCATCAAGAACCAGGAGAGTCTCAGGAGCGATGTCTCTTTCCAAACAATTTCTTAGCGTGTCGATTCCGCCAAACTGCACCCGGTCAATAAAGGAAACAAGTGGAAGCGGGTTGTGTACTTCATACAGGCGGTGACCACCGGCAGAATCGTCCTTGAGGTTCACCCATGATTGCAATTCTGGAGCGCCCCGAAGACTACCTTGCGAATTGCCGGAAGAACCTACCTGAGCACTTACTCTTAGTGACTCAGACACGACGGTCCATTCATCTTGAAGTTTGTGTTCAAGAGAGCCAGAGGAAATTGCCGTACCGGTCCATTGGTTCTCTACTTTCAGAGCCAGCTTTGGAGAAGCACATTTTTCCGGAAGGATTAGCGCGAAGTCCAACGAAATTTCCGAAGGCAGTTTTTCCGGCAATTCACCGGTCCACTCAACATCGCCTGAATCTACCAGGTTACCGCCCTGGTCAACAATCGCGACCTTGAACCGTGGAGAAGAATATGATCGCAATAACGGATGAATGCGGACATTCAATCGACCAAATACTTGCTGATTTTTCTGGTCAACTTGTATCCAGCCACCAACCACACGTAATCCAGGTGTAACGCCGGTGTTGGGAACCGGCTGCGATCCACCCGTGCGCGCACAGCGCTCCATCACATCATCTGGGACAATTGCACCACGACTAGCAAGAAACCGCACGCCAGTCAACATAATCGCTTTCTTGGGAAAACGCGAAAAATTCAAATGGAACCCGTCCAACCTCTTGGCTCCAACCAGTTCAAGAAAGTCCTGATAGCCACGCGGCAAGAGCGGATCTGCAATTTCGATTTGATTGATTCTGAACAAAGTGCCGATATTAGGGATCAAGTAGTTAATGCCGCAAACCGCTATGCGATCATTTGTTCCACAAAGCGGAGCCAAAGTCGGCGGCAATCTCAGTGCTGACTTGATAGGGGGTCGAGTCCGTACTAATTTCCGTGGAAGCTCCATGAGCACAACGGTATTGATTGCAATCAGGGCTAGCAGAACAACGGACCTGAATGTACGCGGGGTCCAAATGTAGGCTATTAACAACGCGATTCCGGCAGCGGGTAGCCAGACGGAAGATCTCGTGTATCCCGCTGCGGCGCCAGACAAAGCGAACACGGCACCAACGACAGCCAATCCTGAAACAATGACAATTGTGGCCATGGTCTTTTCTTTGCGGCCTTGAATGCTCATAAGCAATTCCAGCCCACACGCTGATATGACCGCAACGCTGAGAATGCCAGCGGGCAGAAAGTACTGCGGTGCCAGCCAACTCAGCGGGGGATGCTTTAGAATCTCAACAAGCCATGCGTTAGGATATGCCCAACCCACACAGATAAGCGCAAGAATTCCCAGAATGCGCAAAGGTTGCGACAAATCAATGGTTTCAAAGCCGTTATCGGGCGCAGCGAAAACTCCAGCCGGCTGATAGTCGCAAGAAAAGCCCTGTTCTCCATGAGCGTTGCCATATGGAATTGCAGATTGTGCCATCTGTCTGAGGCTTCGAATCTTCGATTGCCGGTAAGGCACAATCACAGTGTGCAAACAGAAAGCACACAGGAACAGAAGAGGAGTGAAGGGTCCGCAAAACAGCGAAAGCGTCGGAGTCGTATCGAAACCTTTCCATCCAAAGGAGTCACGCAATAAGTCACAGAACCTGGCAGAAAAGTCGCAAGCCATGCCGTTTTTATAAAAATCCGAGTTCCGCAAGTGCTCTAGCATTGGCACCAGAAATGGTGCCACAATTGCCATGGAAAGAACACCCGCGATGATAATGAAGGTCAACGTATGGATAGCATTGGCCAGGCCTGTGGTCTTTGACAGCGAGCGGCAAAAGGGAGACGCCGCCACAAAACCCGTCAGTATAGCGCCAAGACTGACGACGAATACCTCTATGTGCATCGACATAAAGCCGTAAGCCCAGATGAAAGCTATGGCTATCAGCCGCGGGACCGGGTGCCCCGGAGGAAAAATTCGAAAGCGCATTTTCAGAGTTTGCCCTGGTACTTCCAGCGGCGTCACCAGCCAAAGAACACTCAAGAATAACCATGGAACGAAACAATCAAACAATACAAGTTCAAGGCCTGCAATTATGCGGCAGCTAAGTCCGTAAGCAATAGCAGCCCAAAAGCAGGACCATTGCCCTAAACCAATTCTGCGACAAACGAACCACGTTCCGACAGCACCAACAAGCGTTTGCAACACAGTCACTGCGCAATAAAGATACTCGTGTCCTACAGGCGATATCAGGAAAGCAGGATTGAGCAGCGACTGGCTCGGATGAGAGAACTCAGAATAGCCGAATGCCCTGTATTGATCCCAAAACGGAAGGTTTGCATGCAACAATTTGCCGAAAAAGAAATCACGAACAGGCATGTACCAGTAATAGACACTTGGATCAAAGTCCGGATATAGCGGGGCCGGCAAGGTATCGCTGCGGAAAGCGCCGTCTAGCAGGGCTGACGAACCGATTCGCGAAATACACTTACCCAACAGTAGCGGCTTATAGAACACAGCCACAAACAGCACCACTAATGCAATTAACGAAGTATACCCGGCCTTATTGATCGCCCGAACATTTCTTGTTAGTGATCCCCAAGGTCCTTTCAATGCAATGCTATCCCCCGCAAACCTGAATGGCTTCAATCAGGTCTGCAGTAGCATTGCTGTAAGTGAGCTCGATTCGACTCCCGTCACTATAATAGAAATACTCAAGTGGTTGCTTCACGTCACCTATCACCAAGTCATCATCGTCATGACACACCTCTCGACGATGGCTTCCATCGAGAAGTCCTAGAGCTATTTGCCGTGCTTCTTTCAACGAGAACACCATGCGTGGTGGCGGTAAGAGTCGGACTGACCGTATTACTTTGTCTACTGTCGTTATTACAATTGTAATTTCCTGTTGCTTGCCTACGAGCTGATGCTTGTTTCCAAAACAGCCAGCAGTATCCAATTTGATGTAATCCCATCCCGCCAGCACCGCCGACTCAGACATACCAACGTGAACACCGTCAAATTTCTTGAAGGGGATGGCTGAAACTGAGGCAGCCGGCCTCTCAACAGTGGGAGCTTGCCCGGCGATCAGACGTCTCTTTCGCCCTCGCGAATAATCGCAACCAACGCCCTCTTTGCTCCTATTCGATATGGAACTGCCAGGAGCCGGTTCACTTCCTCCCTGGCAATTCGCCGCCGGCATGGAGCTCCACAGGAAAGTCACCATAAAGATAGCGAACAATAGGTAGAGAGAGGGGGTCAAACTTGCAAGGCAACGATTGAACGTAATCAAATACCGCGAACGAAGAACACCGTTCACACCATCAGACGGCGAAGAAACGAGAGCAGCTTGTGTTGGAGGCCTTGAGCCAGCTGTAACGATCTTTATCATTTGAAGCGTTGACAAGGAGTCGGTCGGCTAATTGTATCAAAGCCCCAACCGCCAGCCATTAGAGGAGGCTCACAACGACTGGACACGGTATTGGTGGTCGGCTTGCCAATATTGTTACCTTTCGCCAAACAGAGTCTTTAGTACCCGAGACTTCCATGACGGTTGGGCTGGTGCACCGTCCGGAAGGATTCCCGACAAGGAGAAATTGAGAACTATAACGACAGGCGGTTCAAGTCAGGTCCTACTTTCGCTGTTCTTAACCCTGCCGGAAGCGGGAATATTAGAGACCGAACCCCCCTAACCCACTAAGATGAATACGCTTCAGCCGGGCGACATTGTAGACGAGAGATACGAGGTCATTGAAGAGCTCGGGCAGGGTGGCATGGGCACAGTTTACAAAGCACAAGAGCTGGGTCTTGAAAGAATTCTCGCTCTAAAAATGCTGCACCCCGTACTACTGAGCGATGACGAAAGTCGTCTTCGGTTTAAGCGGGAGGGACAAGTTCTTTCAGCGCTCGCTCACAAGAATCTGCTCATATTCTACCGATTGGGAATCGCACAGAATAAGTGGCCTTACATTGCGATGGAATTTCTTGAAGGAACATCTCTTCGAGAAGCAATTGATGCCAGGGATGATTTATCAATCGCCAAATTGCTTGCGATTGCAATTCAGATTTGCGAGGCTATGGAATCAGCGCACAAGGTTGGCATCGTTCACCGCGATCTGAAACCAGCAAACATTATGCTCATTAGAGGCGAACAGGACGATACTGTAAAGATAGTCGATTTCGGCTTGGCCAAGATCCTTTCAGATACTTTCAGCCAGCAACTGACCCGCACTGGCGAGTTGGTCGGTACGACTTATTACATGAGCCCGGAACAGTTCATGGGGAAGGGCTCTGATGCCAGATCAGACATTTATGCGCTGGGTTGCATACTGTATGAAGCTCTGAGTGGAGCGCCACCATTCATAGCTGATAATCCTCTCAAGCTAATGCATCAACACACTTCAGAGCCGATCCCACTCTTACAAATCAGTAATCAGCGCATAGCGCCAGTGGGTCTATCGAACGTCATTCATAAGTCCCTCGCTAAAGAACCAGACGCCCGCTATCAGTCTATGACAGCTCTGGCAAATGACCTTGATTTGATTCGGCAAGACCGCGGCAAAGACGTAATCGCACCGAATGTAGTATCAGGGACGAAAAAGCGACGCTGGTTGTTTAGCGCCCCGGCATTGCTGATTTTGCTTTTGGCTGGTATCTTTGCTCTTACTCTAAACCGGTTCAACAGCAGTGAAACGAAGGTGTTTGCTCCATTATCTCCGCCCAGAGTGCGAGCAAGCAGAACTCACTTGAACCCGTCAGCGTCCCTGGCTCGCGCCGAAATAGAGTGTAATGAGGCTTACAAGATAGGGGAACCTTCGTCTCTCGCTCGCATGGATCACGCAGTCATGGCAGCAACTGAAGCCCTTGGTCAGATACCTGAAACAGAACGGGCTCTGAAATTCCAGGCTCATCTAACCGTCGCCGGAATATACCATAAGCAGATTCTATTCAGGCGTCTTCTTCATTTGACGACTGCCGAAGCTCCCCTTTATCGGCGTGTTGAAGAAGAGATTGATCAAGCGCTCACTTATGCAAAAGCAAAAGACGGAACCTACTATCGTCCTGCTACCAATGCCTTTCTGTCGCTTGCAGACTGTGCAGCAGAGCGTGACCTTCCGGAGAAACAGAGTTATTACCTTGAGCAGGCCCTAAAAGTGGTTCAGTCCACAAAGCGAACCACCGATTTTCCCATAGAGAATACCTTACCTGGTTACGACTCGGGTGATATCGCTGCGTTCATAAAGAGCAAGCTAGGAACATTGCTAGTACAAAAGAATCCTGCTCGCGCGGAGAAGTTGTTTAAAGAAGCATATTATGACACGCTGCAAGATTACGACTTCACCACTTTGCCAGCGCTCGATGCAATAGAAAAACTTGGTGCTCTCTACCATTCTCAAGGCAAACGAGAAGAGTTACGCAAGCTCAAATCGATGGTGGAGATCAAACTTCGCAACGAGAGTCGCCAGAACTTGCACAAGGATGACCAAATGGCTGGACTTCTATCTTGCCCCTGCCGGTTGGCGCTTTATCTCGACGATTTTCCCGATGCGCTGCGACTAGCCAGCGAGTCTGTCAACTTAATGGACGCTACCGGAAATCAGGACATGTTCACACGATGCGACAACATGCTGAATTCCCTTGGTGAGGCGGCAGCATCACACAAGGGCACTGAGATAGAAGCAAAGGTCGCATCGCTAAGAACTCGCATCGAGCATTTGCGAAATCGTCGATCACCCGTGCATTTCTGATGCCAGATGGCGAAATTGGAAAAAAGCGCCACTGAACGCTCAAGCGCATTATATGTCGGCGGTTGCGTATGCGGCACCAAACAATATTCACTGACTGCGGATGAATATCGTGCCACCGCTACAGGCGCAAACGATCTCGCACTGAAAGAGGGCTTGCCAACAGAGGTCTTGCGAAGGTCAGTCGATAGGGTTTGACTTGTTGAGTCAAACCCTGTCAGGCAAATCGAGTCACTCAAAAAGGAAATTCAGAAAACTTTACTGCCGGGAAGGCTGCGAAGAAAGTTCTGCACAGAAGAGAAGTGTGCGTCTTATTGTGCCAATGTTACGGCAGCATTTGCGTCCGGCAATCCGAAACCAAATTGCTGGTTCCACTGAGCATTTCTCGAACTACAACTCTTGATCAAGATATTCTCAACCTGCAAGTTGGAGAGTCGGGAATTCCGCGCCAGAACCATGGCCGCCACGCTGGCGACGAGAGGGCTTGCAAACGATGTTCCGTCTACACTCACCACACGACTGTTTCTATCGGAACAGACTATATTCACCCCTGGCGCTGTGAACCACACGGGATTTCCATAGTTTGAAAAGTCTGCAAGGCTGTAACTTTTGTTGAGAGCCGAGACCATTATCAAATAAGGCAAGCGAGGGTTGGAATCAAATTCCTTGAAGTTTCCAGCAGCAAAAAATGCCATGCCATTCCTTTGGTCGTGATACCACTTCAGGTACTGGTGCACCACCGGATGAGCTTTCGCATTGGAAAAACCGCCAGGCGCATGTCCGCCATAGGAGATATTCAAAATCCTTATTCCTTGTGAGCCAGCGGCATAAATGGCTGAGGCAACCAGGGAATCGGAGGTCACCATTCCGTTGTTGCCATCACTTTCTGAAAGTCGTATCGGAAAAACGTACGAGCCGTAGGCAGGTGATGCGGTGAGGCTTCGATTGTTGGTAGACGCGCAAGCCGTGGTGGCAACATCGGTGCCATGGCTTCCATTGGTATGGTAATCAACATTGCCGTTGCCAGTTTGGCGAACCACGTCCACGCCCGGGTATGTCTTGCCTGCTAAATCGGGGTTGCTTGCTTGCGAGCCGGAATCACCAATGGCAACGACCACGCCCTGTCCGGTGCTCTTGCTCCAGGCTTGCGGTACATTGAGAGCGCCAAGATGCCATTGAGACGCAAAATATGGATCGTTTACTGTAGTTGTCGACTGTACCCGGGACGACGCGAAGAAATTGCGCTGTACAGCATTGAAGTGGTTGTCGGCCGACAGTTTCTTCTCGGTTTCAGCTAATTTCCCTTTTTCTGTTTTTATGATTAAACAGGTTAGCTCACCCTGACCAATGGTACCAATGATGGTGCCGTGAGCTTCCTTGAGCGCTTCGAAACCTTCGTCGGTGTCCGCCTTGGGGTTTGGCATTACTAAGAGTGTCTCCTCGCAACTCTGCGGTGCGGGAGCCCGTCGGGCTTGTCTCCTGGAGAGATCGGCGAGCTTGAGCTTCACCGGTTGCCCATCATTGAGCGATTGAGCAGTAGCTGAAGACAGGACCAAAGTCCCCGCTGTAACAGTCAGAAGAAAAGACGCTACTGCCTTTGCCACGATGGAATTCATTACTTACACTCCTTAGATAATCGGTGTGGTTGGTAAAGGCGGTTGAGACAAATCTGCTTCAAGGGCGATTCGTCTCCACCGCCTTGGTTCGTTGTTCCATAGTAAATTTGGCTGCGGGCAGCACTGGTCCAAACTTGTGGCGTCGATGAGGCGCAACATTAAACATTGCAAGAAGCCCCCTGCACAAGGGTGGGCAAGTGCTCGAAAGTTAGAATCAGAGCCTTCGTTGATAGTCCGCTCTTGTAATTCGATGATCATCGAGGTTCGCTGGAGGCGATGGATCATCGTGCTGAGGGATGGGATCAATCGATGGTTCATCCGCCGTGGACCGGCAGCGTCATGGAGCTTCTCTATGGACCAGGCGATCTCAAGATGCCATGGATCGACAGGCTGCCATTTCCCACCGCTTGATATCGTTAGTAATTATCATCATTTCTGGCGCTGATCGCCTTTCTTATCGCAAAATGGGAATCAGAAACAATGAGTTCGGAGAATCAAATGAATCCATTATGCCGCAATTTTTTTCTCACGCTATCCCGAATGCCACCAATACCTATGTTGCTCATAATTTGCGGACTCGTTCTCGTAGCAACTAACCTCTACCTCGTAGCGGTAAAGGATCAGTCTTCTGAGGACGCCGCTGAACACAACCGAGTGGCAAAAAGCCCCGCACTTTTGACAACGCAACAGATTCCCAAGGGAACAATTCTGACCGCGAGCATGCTCGACCTGGCTCAAGTTGACACCACTTCGGTCTTCAATGACACCATTGCGAACACGAAAAGAGCTATCGGCCGGCAGGTGAAGAACGATTTGCCAGTCAGCGCTCAGATACGAGAGGCAGATCTTCAGTAGACACGACGGATATGGTGAGCAATTCGTCTGCCAAAAGCAGGTGGAGTGTCCTTGATAAGGGCGGCGAAGTAATTAGTGGTTGTGTCCACAGCAACCACCTGCAGGTTTTGATCCGCTTTCGGCTATCTCAGTGGCCTTGGCGGAGGAGGCGTTGATAGCTGCCGCTGCCAGCTTTCTGCTGAGGGAATTAGCCTTGATAATGCAGGCGCTGCCAGCTAGACATAGAAGAACGTGGATGAATTTGTCGGTGGAGTCGCCAATCAGGTTGGCGAAGAAAACAAAGAATATTCCGATCGCGAGCAGTCCAGCCGCTTTCAAATTGCGATGCTTTAGAAAAGTCGGGAAGAATGCCACTGAGCACAACACGATCACTAACAGCGTCGAGAACTGATCGTTAACTCCATGAATGATGTCTTTTAGGCCAAGGAATGGCGACAATGCAGCCACGATAGGAAGAACAATGCAATCAATCAAACAGAGTATGGCTGCCAGTACTCCCGCCAATTCCAGTGCGTTGTTAAGGACTTTCTTCAATCCGCCACCTCAAGTATGACCCGATATCTAGATATTAATCATTTTCCCCGGAATTCGCTCTTGCTTCGAACCATAAGTCGTCAGGAAGTGGTCGTTTGTTGTCTTTGCGCGTTGCTGAGCCTTCACGTCTTGTCACAATCCTGGAAACCATTCCCATTTTCACTGCGCTCCGTTGAACAGCCCTTTGCTCCCCCTCTTAGTGAACGATGCTCTGCATGAAGAATACGGCTCTTCAAGGGTGTGCGAACTGACACGCTGAAAGCCATGGAAGACAGACTTATCCCCAAGGTAGCTAAACGAGAGTGGGACGTGGTGGGCGTATTTCGTTCTGGAATTGCTTTGAGTTGAGCTCCCTGCCTTTCTGTAAGCTGAAGGGCTTTTTTGATCAGATTCCGATAGATGCGCCAGCTAACTTGTGAAATTTGCTGGAAAGTCAGACAAGGCAACGCGTAACACACGCGTAACAGTACTCGGCAATTATTAAGTTGTGCTTGCAAGACAGTCCGAAAGGGAAGACGGACCGCGACTCAATAACGAGTTGGCCAGGGGGAAATGACAAAATGTATAATCAATTGGAATCTGTTTCTGTGGCGGATGAGGAGCACTTTTCCACGCCAGAGAATTTGGTTGACACAGCCAGGGTTGCTTTGAGCACTCTGCTTCAAGTGGCTGCGGGCAAAGACAAAGACATGCTTCCACAACTAGACTTACTGTGTTCAAGCACAAGTGCAGAGCTGCAACTCGTGCAGCCGGCAGCGCCCTTTCTCGCGATCAAGCCTGCACACGATCGACTGGTGAATGAACTTGAGAAGAAATTTGCAAACGATCCCGCGGCGCTAGCCGAAATATTTACGGCTCTCGATCGGTTGGGACCAGAGTTCGCACGGTGCAAAGAAAAGTTGATGAAACCAGATGCCTCGCAATCTGCGGACACTCTAAAGCCAACTAGCGAGCAGATCCAGGCAGTGGCTGAGTCCGCTGTGGCTGCACGGTATGCACATGTAATGGCTCTGGTGCAACTTGGCCGCTCCACGGACATTATCGGGGCAACACTGAAACAACCGCTTGATGCCAAAGCTTGTGCTCTCGACACGTCGGGAGTATTGGGACACGGCTTCCAGACTAGAGCCGATTTTGGTGAAGGAGACCAAAAAAGCTGGCTTTATCAGGAACGCTACAAGGGTGCTGTTTCACCCCGGCAAACGATGGAATCCATGCGGCCGTTAGAAGTTTGGCAAGGGCAGCTTGCCGAAGATGTCGGGAGTAAAACGACAGTCTTCACTGTCACAAAAAACGGACAACGTGTTGAAAGCTGGAAGATAGAAGGTGGACCGGAAGATAAGACGCTCAGGGTTGCCGGATTGGAAGGTCCAGACCCTCTGATGGAAGGCGATCTCCTCATCAGGCATCGAGCGGAACTCTTCACTGCAGTTCTACGCTCGCGCTTGTCTGTAAAGGACCAGCAGGAAATGCTGCGAGACCTTACCCAACTGGAAGCTCGCGCCCGTGCAGGCGATATGACGAAGCACAGCGGCGGGGCGAGAATGGAACTGGCGGACACATATAAGCAGATCGCAAGATTACTCACCGATACCACCAGCGGAGTCACACCCGAATACAAGGATGCCGTCGCCAAGCAATTAGCCCGCGAGCTAGCAGATCCGTCGGATATCGACCAGGGACCCGTAAGTGATGCCTGCCGCATCGTCACAGTTCAGTACAGGCT
The DNA here is from genome assembly GCA_021732565.1 of Candidatus Obscuribacterales bacterium. Taxonomy (GTDB): domain Bacteria; phylum Cyanobacteriota; class Vampirovibrionia; order Obscuribacterales; family Obscuribacteraceae; genus JAKFUT01. The sequence goes on along the minus strand of JAKFUT010000030.1, from coordinate 10,881 downwards.
TGCCACGATGCGACCATCAGTGGTGGCCCGGGTCACAGTCGAAGCTTTGCTTGACGGAAATGTTCGCCTTAATAAAACCACGACATTTCCGTTGCACAACGATAACCGAGAGCCCTCTTCACCACAGGCGATTACATTTCCTCGCCCTTCCGATGAGAGATCCTTCGCGTCGCAACTGTTCCAGGTGGCGGCAATGAATCTTCTTGGAACAAACCAGGAAATCATCAGAGAACACATAGGAGTCACCAACGAGTGGAGACAGGGACAGCCGGAGATCCAGAATCCGCAGCAAATCCGCCGGCTGGAGTTTGTCCAACGTAAAGAACAGTCCGATATCGAAAAGGACGATACGAAAAACGAGAAGACAAAGGAAAAATGGGGCGAAACCTACCGGGGAACCCGCCGACCGGGCGATCCGCATCCCTTTCTCGTCAAGAACGGCATGTCAATTCTTATTCACAGAGAAGGAACGGCGCCTGAAAGCCTGACAAAAAATGATACCGACGTCAGAAAGGATGGCGCACACCACATCTTATTGAAGGCCTACGCCCCGCAAGTCTTATTGGAAATGATGGACCCGGATGGCAACCACGCGAAGTGCGTTTTTGCATACGGCGAAATGGTGAAGTATACGGGGGAAAAAGGAGACAGTAGGCTTCAGCGCTTCAATTCGCCCCAAGAACTCGCGGACATGGTTCGTGCTGCCAAGGCTGCAGGCAATCTGCCGATCATCATTGCTAGCCGCGACTATGGAATGTCGGCGGCGTCGCGTGCTCAGAAGAATAGAGAAGTTGCCGATTTCGAAGATACGCTGGACAACTGTGACAACACTCACATTATGATCATCCGAGACATTGTCCCTGCTGATCCGTCCAGAGGAATCGAAGAGCATCTGGTAACAGATGATTTCTTCGGCAAAGCTTATGACCGTCGAGTGTTGCCTCGCAGCGAATGGGGAATCTATTTCGCCAATACTCCGCTCACCCAACCAAATCGAGAAACTCAAAGTGCCGAAGCTCCTGCCGCACCGCAAGAAGTTCAACGACAAGGGTGGCGGACTGGACTTGCGACCATGAACGAACTAAGAGAAATCAAAAGACAACGTGATATCGCAACAGTCCGAAGGTTGATCGCCGTTCAGAGGTAGTGCACGCGCAGCACCACGACGAAAAATTCGCAGGTGACACCACGCTCGCCCGCATCATTCGGGGTGTACCGTGGTTCCGTCCGCGATATCGTCAGAACCGTTTAGCGCAACTAGATCGCCCTGCGCTAGTTCGCCGAACACTTCTACCTCGTCGCCCATTACCTGCCCGCGATGAACTGTTACCCACTGCACCTTGTTGTCTCGCACACGCACCACAATTGGTGTTTCAAGACTGCTATAAACCGCAGTCAATGGAACGAACATTGTTCTATAACTCCGTTTCATCGGCCAGCGAATCTGTGGAAACATGCCCGGGTCAATGACACGATCATTGTTCCAATAGTTCAGCTCCACTGGCTCGGTGCGGGTCTTTGTATCCAGAGAGTGCGCGATGCGAGCAACCTCTCCCTCAAACAGTCTGTCAGGATATGCCGACACGGTGAACTTGATTTTCGTTCCCGGGGCGACTCCGTCCACAGCGTAGTCTGGAACGGGAATTACCACTCGCAAAAGAGAAAGCTGTTTTATTCTCAGCATGGGCGGATAACCTTCTTGTCCGTGCGGCGGATAAGCAAAGCTTCCTTCATGCATGTTGCGCTCAGTGATCATTCCATCGTAAGGAGCCGTAATCCTCAGGTACTGGAGAAGATCATTAACATGTCCTACCGCCTGCTTAGCCGCACTAGACGTTTGTTTTGCTGCGGCCAGTTCAGACTCGGCAGCGCTAACTAATTCGTTGCTTGCGTCGACTTCCGCTTTGTCTTGCTCAGCGTTCTGCCGCCAGACCTCAAGTTCATTTCCTGAGATTACTCCCGGTACCTCAGCAGCCGTTTTCATCCGCAGATAAGTGTCTTCATCCGCGCGGAACTTTGCGCGAGCCTTCACAAGCGAGGCACGCGCACTCTGCAACTTACGAGCGGCAGTTTCTATGTTCGAAATTGACTGAAGTTGCTTGGATTCCGCCTCGTCACGACTTGCCTTCACTTCCGGTGCAATCATCTCCACGAGGAGCTGTCCCTTCTTCACGTAGTATCCACGATCTACTCCAATCCATTTTATGAAGCCAGGGATTTTAGGGTAAAGCGGAACATCTTGATATGGCAGTATTTCACCCGGAAGGAGCAGTTCGCGAGACAGTAGTCGGGAGGTCACTTTTGCAGTCTTCACAACGGGTACGGCAACGGAGGAAGCACTATCGGTAGTACCAGCGTTTCCGGGTTTCGTTGACGATTCGTCTGACTTTGGTGAGCATGCCGTTAGCGAGAGCAATAAAAGCACTACCGTCAAAGTCTTATTTCGGCAACTTCTCACACTTTGACTGTTCATATCTCGTGAGCGCTTTGCGCCATCAGGGAGTTCCATGTTAATGCTCCTCCGCCGGCTTAGTATCTTCCGGATGAATCGAGGCTAGACTTCTGCCCGTTTTACTTCGCGCAATCGAAAAAATCAAAGGCATGATCAGCAGCACACAAGGAGTCGATACCAGTAGCCCGCCTATGACTGCGCGCGCAAGCGATGCTTCGGCCTCAGCTGACAAAGCCATTGGCACCATTCCCGATATCATTGCAATACTGGTCATGAGCACCGGTCGGAGCCTCTCTCGCCCTGCAATAATACCGGCTCGTAACGAAGAGCGTCCCTCCATGCGATTATTTTCTGCAAAAGTTATTAAAAGAATTGAGTTCGAAACACCAACCCCAATTGCCATAATTCCGCCCATGAAAGACTGAACGTTCAGTGTGGTTCCAGTCACTAATAGCGCTATCACTTCTCCGGCGATGATGGCTGGTGCAATCGAAACAATCACGAGTGCCAGTGGTAACGACTGAAAATTGGCAGTAAGCATTAGAATAATTACGCCAATTGCAAGTGCCACACCAAGCTGCAAGCCAAAGAACGTTTCATTCATCGTCGGCACTTGCCCGCGCTGAGCAACAAATACACCGCGCGGCGTAGCTCCCACACGCTTGATGGCCGCGTCTACCTCGCGGGCCGCCCGCCCGAGATCGCTACCGGCAATGTTAGCCGAAATTGAAATTAACCGTTGCTGATTTACGTGATCAATCTCACCCACCATTTTGCCATAGCTCAAAGAAGCCAAATCCCGAACGAACGGCCCGTGCATTCCGGTGGACATAGCCGGTACGGCTTCTACATCTTTTATCGAGCCTATGTGCCACTGAGGCATCTCCACTTGAACCTGGTAGCTCATGCCGGTATGCGGATCAGTCCAGTAATTTTGAGACACCCACCGGCTGCTGGAAGAGGCCGCCACTAAGGAGTTTCCTATCTCCTTTACGCTCACTCCAAGCTGGCCTGCCAGTTCCCGATTGATATCTATCGACAGAGTGGGGTAGTCTAATGGTTGTTCAATCTGAACGTCTCGCAAAGCGGGAATTTTCTTCATCTCGGCAAGAACCTTTTCCGCAAATACACGATCCTTGGCAAGATCGAGCCCTGTCACCGCGACTTCTATAGGTGTAGGGGCGCCGAAATTCATGATTTTGCTGACTATGTCTCCCGGTTCGAAAGATATTTGCAAATCGGGAATTTGCTCAGCAACCACCTTGCGAAGTCTCTCTTTGAATTTTTCGAGAGGCACCACATTCGGTTTCAGCGCGACGGTCAGCACACCTTCATGCGGTCCACTAGTAAAAATGTAAATATTGCTGAGCGCATAGGCAGGAGGCTGGGTACCGACGTAGCCAATTGAGATTTCAACGTTCTGCGGACCGCCGGCTTCTTGCTTTACCAGCTCCAGCACCTTTAATGCATACTTGTAGGTTTCTTCAAAACGCGTACCTGCCGGCGCCTTGATCTTTACTTGAAACTGCCCTGTATCAACATCTGGGAAAATCTCGCTGGCCAGCTGCGGATAAATCGCACCTGCAACAAGAAGGGAACCGACAAGGTAAATCGAGAACACGGCGTACCGCGCTCGCATCAACGCACGAAGTAATCGCGAATATACCGAACGCACATGGTCAAAGAAACCTTTCTTTCCCGACTTCGCTTTTGCATGATGCCCGGGTTTGAGAAACCAGGTCGAGATAACAGGCACTAACGTGCTAGACAGGATATACGACGCTACCATTGAAAGCCCGACAGCAAGCGACAGGGGCACGAAAAGCGATTTCGTGGCTCCTTCCATGAAAAATGACGGAACAAAAACTGATATCACGGACATCATCGCCAGGAATCGCGGCGTCACAGTCTCTCGCCCGGCAAACAGAACAGACAGTCCCAGCGCTTCGCCGCGAGACAAGTGGGAGTGAATGTTCTCGATGGTAACCGTTGCCTCGTCTACCAAAATTCCAATCGCCAACGCCAATCCACTTAGAGTCATGATATTGATTGTCTGTCCCAACATCGACAGTCCGACGATGGCGGTTAAAATTGCGCAGGGAATACTGGTTAGTACAATGAGAGCACTGCGAACATCACGCAGGAAAATTAAGACCATCAAGCCTGTCAGCAGGGCGCCGTGAATGCCTTCGGTGGCAACGTTACTAATGGCCTTAGTGACGTAAACGGACTGGTCGAATTCAAACTTGATGGTTACATCAGCCGGCACATTATGCTGGAGGTCGGGAAGATTTTTCTTCACCTCATCCACTACCGAAAGCGTGGATGCAGATGAGAGCTTTACCACAGGTAAATATACCGTTCGGCGGCCATTCACGAGCGCGTAACCAGTCGCCACATCTGCTGAATCATTTATCTTGCCCACATCTCGCAAGAACACGGTCGGTCCGGCGCCCTTCCGAATCGGGAGCATCAGCAGTTCGTCGTACAGCGGTACAGTGGCATTTATGGGCGTGTATCTGTCTAATTTGCCCGTTCGCACATCACCGGCCGGAACAATTGTATTTCCTTCCGCAAGAGCTTTGATTACCTCATCGGCAGACATTTGATAAGCGCGCAATCTGTCGGGATCTACGGTAATCACTATGGTTCGTTGGTTGCCACCAAAGGCCGGCGCCCCTGAAACACCCGGCCAGGAAGCAAACAAAGGACGCACCCGGGTAACTGTAATATCCTGCAATTCATTAACACTGCGTTTATCGCTCGACACCACCAGATATCCGGCCGGAATACTTCCTGCACCGAACCTCAACACGAAGGGACCTACCGTTCCCGGGGGCATGAATGCTTTTGAACGCTCGACCTGCGCCACGGTGTTGGCCATTGCCGCAGCCATGTCAGTTCCAGGATGAAACGTCAGTTTGATCATCGAAACGCTCTCGATCGACTTCGACTCAACTTCCTTGATTCCGTCGATATAGAAGAAGTGGTACTCGTACCAGTCGCAAAGATAGCCTTCCATCTGGGGAGGCAGCATTCCGCCATAAGGCTGCACGACATATATCACCGGCAAATTGAGATTTGGAAAAATATCAACCCGCATGCGCGTCAACGCTAGCACCGCGCATAGTGCCACAGCCAGGACACCGACCACTATCGATACCGGGCGTCTCATGGCAGTGTCGAGCATGCCCATTATCGTTTACCCCGCAATTGATTGGCACAATACCTGGTTCTGCACCAGGCTGAATTGCGGAACAAACGGACTTGCCCCACACAGAAGCTCACGCGCTGCGCGAATTTGTAAAACACGCCTCCAACATCCGGCACACAATCCTCAGGTATGCAGTTTAGAGAAATTCGCTTCAGACCATCTGGCATCTTATTTACCTGAAGCTCCATTTACCAACTGCAAGAAGGGGGACAAATCACCGTGCGCTTCAGAAGCTGCAAGATAGGATTTCCAAACGGCCAGTCCTGCGAGTCTAAAATTGACCTGGGCCTGAACCAGCAGCTTCTCGGCCTCGGCGACGTCAACCACGGTGCACAACCCCACACCGTATCTGGTGCGCGAGCGCATTTCTGTTTCCTGCGCAGCTTGCAGCAAGATTGGCGCGTTTTGCGCCAGGCGCGTGGATCCATCGATAAGTGCCCGCGCCTGAGCATCTCTGCTCTTCAGAATTTGCATTACTTCCTCGTAATTAGACCGTTCCTGTAGAACTTGCGATCCCACATCACGCTCTTTTGCCTTAATTGCGAAAATATCCATAACAGAGAACTGAGCCTTTAGTCCTACGGCCCAGTTTGGAACGCTGGGTAAGTAACCTATCCTGTTTACACTTCGCCTGAGTTCAGTTCCGCTGCCACGAGAGAAGATGGCGCCTTCCAGATAAATGCGAGGACGCCACTCATGCTTCAGTACTTCTTGCCGCGCTTGAACTGTCTTTATGATGGCCGCTTGATGTAGAGCCAGGGGATGAAACTCGAATGCAGGCAGCTTTGGCCCTGTGCGTTCTGCGGGAATTGTAAGAAGCGGACCCGGTTCGATGTCAACATAAGTACCTGCAAGCCCAAGCGTTTCAGCGAAGATTGCCCGACGAATTTCGCGGTCTTGTTCAGCCTTTATCAGCTTATCGGTAGCCAGCGCCAACTCTGCATCCGCACGAGAGGCATCCACACCGGGCCGCAGCTCGCTATTTACCATCGAATGCACAGACGTTGAAAATACTCGCATGCGATCGGTGTTAGCCTTCTGCGCCAGCACCTCTTGCTCCGTGGCCAGCAACGCGAAGAATGCATCGGCCGCCGCGCTGGCCACCTGGAATCTGGTAACAACAACTCCAGCTCCAGCTTCATCAGTTTCCGCCCGTGCAACGTTGACACGCTGATGTCGCAACCCAAAATCGACTATTTCCCACGAGGAGAACGCGCTGGCGTTAGACGCCCATACACTGTCAAAGGTAACAGCAGCATTAGTCCTTCCTGATACTTGTGGAATAGACAATGGCGGAAACAATATACCAAGTACATTATTCACGCTGCCACGCAGTTCTTGCACAAACAGATCGACCTTCGGCAAATACTCCGTTCTTGCGAGGGAAATTTTCGTCGAAATGGCCTTTTGTCGAGACTCATGCGCAGCGATCGAAGGGTAATTGTGCAACGCCAGATCCATTGCCTGAGCGATGCCAAATGTCCTACCGGAACGTGGCATTGTAAGTGGCTCGCCCTCTTTCAACCGCCGCTCCGCGTCGTTCATTTTGTCCATTTCAATAGCAGGAGATGGTGAAATTTGAGGACGGAGCTGAGGGACTGACTGAGGTCCTGGTTGAAGGCTATCTTGTGCCATGGCCGGACGCACGAAATTAGAGACAGAAAGAATCAGCAACCAGATTGTGATTCTCCCGTCAAAGAACTTCCACACCAAGTCAAAGGATGGAACGTTTGGCGTAGTTCCATGCCTGAAATTTCTTGTGGGTTCCCTGCCCGGTGGCACATTCACTCCTGCTTCCCAACTACCGCGGCGGCGGTTAACCAAGGATGATTCGCTACGCCTCCTTCCTTGACAACGGAAGGGGTTTCAGTAACCCACCATCTTAACCCATAGCGTCGGCAAGATAACCCCGACGAGATCATTTATGTGTGAGGACACGCAAGTGATAAGTCTCAGGATTGGTTCCAACATGCGCGTCGGATGCCAGTAATTTTGCGTATGGCGCCCATCAGCTACACGCAAAGAAATTCAGGAACGGTCCACGTCCACGTTTGCGGAAATTACCTTCTTGAGGCATGCCGTTCACCCGGTCTCCCAACGCGAAGGCACCGAAGGTGTTCGTAACCAATATTTGGATCAGACGTTTCTCGTGGTTTGGCTGGCAGGTCTCCCAAGGCGAAGGCGCACCGCCGAAGATAGCCGAAAAACGAATCCATCTTCCCTCTAACGATCCGACTTCTTGCCTCGGCGTTGTACCGAAAGCGCGCCCCAGTCGCCGGCAACGACAACCGTGCCCAACGAGAACAGACCCAAGAAGAACGACGAGAGAGCGAACCAGATGATGCCAAAGTATTCACCTGATGTCTCCCCATAAGTAGAGTCTCTTGGACCGATTGTTTGCGCCACTCCGCCAGAGGTTAGCAGAGGCGCGTTTTGAACTGCAGACTCTGTCGCAGTGCTTGTGTCCGACGAATCGGCTGCGGCGTATGGCGTTGCTACACTCCCGAACGAGTCTTGCGCAAGAGCGGAAGAATTGGTCATTGAGAATCCGAGCGCGGCGCAGATAACGGCCACCGCAGATTCAACTTTCAGCCTGCTCTTCATCATGGAACGCCTGAGCTTGTCTCTGACGCTGAAACAATCTGCCGTGACAAGCGTTCCATCCGGACGCTTGTACATGCGAACGCATGCCCCGTGGCCATCTCGCATTTGCTCTAACAATACGGTTTCAATCTCCGTTCGAGACATATTGATCAAATTGAAAACGCTTTTGTTGCATGATTCGCAATGTCGCACTTTCTCGTCACCAGACATCGTATCCCACCCAACTGAACACGGAGACACGATTTCCAGTTTGTCAATGTCCAGCCGACGAGAGAAATTGTTCATGCGCCTGTTCCCGGTGAGTATTTCGAGTTTATGCGCTTGCCTGGCATTTGTCGTACGACCTTAGTCATCTTGAACGTCACATTAACACAGGACTGTAGTCAAAGAGTGTTGATCAAAACGGAACCAGCAAAACGAACCATAATCTTGCCTCAAATCCGCTAGCACAGACCAATCAACCTGCGGCGTACCAGGGCCGCCTTCCCTTATTTTGGGAGTATTCAGCCGCTGTTGGACCTCCCCTCGTCTCACACCAACGAAATTATTATCGCCCACGAGCGAAAGTCCATCACCTTGCCGGCGCCATATCGTTTGTACAGCATCGCCTTTCTTTGAAACAAATCTCGTTTGCGGTTGCCCATTCACTAGAGCCGAACTGATTCATGACGTTCAACGGATAGTTTTGCGCGCTCCCTTTAAACTAACTCGAGCAACATGGTGGCGCAGTGAGTCTACCGATCACCTTTTCGGTGAAAACTGAGTTCCACTGCTGTCCGTCGACGCTATCTTGTCGAAGTGTTCGGCTTTTTCAATACCGAGAATCGCCTTATGCAACTGCTCGAAAGCGTTGGCGCGCCCCCGAAAAATGAGTACTCGGCTAAACAAAAATCCGTGCGGTCATTGTTTGCCGACCATATTCTTGCGCATGAAATGAGGTATAAAGCTGACGGGGCAAGTCGCGCGGAGCCGCTTCACTAATCGTGAATATCAAGAAGAGGCTGAGCAACTACATAGAGCGTTTCCGATGGAGTCAAATCCACGATTTCATTAAGATTCAGGGGAACGCTTATAGCGACCCTCCATGGAAAGGCACCTCGAACAGTGGCCTTCTCCAACGAATGATTGATATTGCGTCAACCGACCTGAATAACCTCGACTTACCGAGCCTCTCTATCAGCAACCCCATCGTCTCTTTAGATCGATTTCGCGAGAATCCGCCCCGTTGTGATATGAGATTCGTCTACAAGTATTTGACCAGCGCTTATATGCAAACGCTGCGCATCCGATGGGAGATGAATCCTACGGACTCAGGCTATTACGCCACCTACTATATCGAGGGTCTTTCGGGCACGCCGGCATTGCCTCGCTCGACAAGGTGGAAGCTGATCCAGTCGATCATCTCCACTCTAGATGCCATGCTCCTCCAAAGCGGCATGACAGTGGACTTGGATGCCACTTATATGAATGATTCAAGGGAGCAACCTCCGAAAGCAGATGTAGCACTCGAAGGAAAGTCTTATCTAACCAGGGGACTCCACCGTAACTTCTACCAGGAGCTTGTGCTGGAAGATCTTTCTCTCCGAGGGCTCTTGTTGATCCCGTCCATATTCGAGTTAGAACGCGTAACCACATTTCGGATGTCCGGCAAACCGGACTACAAATTTCTTACGGGAGCAGCAACGTTCGCCTGTTTGAATGGTTCTATGCTAGAGCTGGAGTTTATGGTTCGATTCGAATCGTTCAATAGCGCCGTTGGCGCCGGACTTGATCTCTCTTACGGGTTTTGGCTGAAGACCAGGAGCCGCACGCTCGCTCGATCACAGTCGACGGCGATCCAATGTTTGATAGCAGCCATTGAAGGATCTATGGACGCCACCGGTGCCAGCCTGTATCGAAGCCCGTCAACTCCATCCATTGGCGCTAGAATACAAGACTATATTACGACCGCCTGGAACACTCTCAGATCATCGGTAACAGAACTGCTTGACGACAGCGGTACTGCAACACTAGCAACCCACCAGGTTGGAAGCATTTCGGATAAAAGAAGACGACCGGCGCCACTCCGCACTCAAAATTGGCCGACCCTTCAAGATTTCAGCGAGGCAATTCAGAACCCCATAACCTGTTTCAGCGATGAGGATCTTCGGCGAGGCGATCTCTCGCTAAATCAGCTCGGTCTACCAAGGGTGGCAAGCGGCGCGTTTGCCAGTGTGTATAAAATATCCGATCAGAACAAGGCTTGGGCGGTGCGGTGCTTTAATGTACCGGTGAAAGATCACCGAATACGGTACAAGTGCATTAGCGACTTTATTTGCAATGATACCCTGCCATATACAGTATGGTTTCAATACATCGAGCAGGGGATACGAGTCAACGGGCAGTGGCACCCGATATTGAAAATGGAGTGGGTCGAGGGGCTTTCGCTGACCAGTTTTGTTGAAACAAACTTGAACAACAAAAAAACACTTGAAGCTCTGCGCGAAAAGTTTCACAAAATGCTTGCGGAATTGCGAGATGTAAAAGTAGCCCACTCAGATTTGCAGCACGGCAATATTATCATTCGAGATCAGGAATTTGTCCTCGTTGATTACGACGGAATGTATGTGCC
>JAKFUT010000016.1 GCA_021732565.1 Candidatus Obscuribacterales bacterium | reverse complement strand
CCAAAGGACTCTGGTGCAGATGGCTCTTCACGCAGATGTTTCATCATACAGTCAAAGGGTGTGTCAGCGATAAAAGGCAAACGTCCGCATAGTACCTCGTACATTACGCACGCCACCGAATAGAGATCTGCTCGCCCGTCCAATTCCTGACCGCTGCATTGCTCGGGGCTCATGTATAACGGCGTACCTAGCAACTCTCCGGTGGCGGTCAAGGAACCGCGATTATTGTCCTCCTCTGATAACTTTGCGACTCCGAAATCGAGCAATTTGACGCGGGGATGGTTTTCCAAGTCGCTGATGATTATGTTTGCAGGCTTTATGTCACGGTGAACGATGCTCTTCGAATGAGCGTGAGAGAGCGCATCGAGGATAGCTGCAAAAATCTCCTTAAATTGTACGCCGGTAAATTTATAGCGTCTTTGAATCAACGATTGCAGACTTTCGCCCGGTACATACTCTTCGACGAGATAAGGTTGACCCGAAGAAGCTGTTCCGCAATCATAAACCGCTGCAATGTTTTCATGGTGAAGCTCGCGCAGCGATCGTGCTTCGTCCATGAATCTGGCAACTTTCAGCGGATCACCTGCCAGATGCCGGTGCAGTATCTTAATGGCTACCGCGCGATTGATCGAACGCTGCCGCGCACGATGCACTGTGCCAGAGGCACCCGTTCCCAATTTTTCGTAGACATCATAGGCAGCGCTAAGCTCACCAATGATCGCATTGTCGCTGGCGGCAAGACGAACAAGACTATTACACTGTTGGCACCGCTCTTCCAGTGAGTGTACAATCAGATGTTTTTTGCAAGCAACGCAGACAACCGTAAGTTCTATTGTTCCGTTCGCCAACCGTATATCTTCCATACTGTTACTCCACTCGAAGTGGAGCGGCCAGTAAGACTCTGGCGCTCTTAGGATCTATAACCCACACATAGTGAACACTTCCTGGTGTTGCGTCTTCGACAACTTCACCACTTTCGTGAGGCGCTGACGAGCTAATTGCCACCAGGTAGGGCTCCACAAAATACATCTCCGTCGAAGCGTAGTTTTGCAATGGAATCTGATAGCTGAGCAAAGTGCGACTCACCGGTTTACCGGCAACGGAGTATTTCTCGAGCCAGCGAAGGTAGTGTGAATAATCAGCAATAACGTTGAGAAAATAGAGACAATCCTGTGTACCGTCATATGTCATGGCCTTAAGATCCGGACCCGGTGGTTGCCCGTCGGGTGCGGACGACTGAAAGTGGGCTATTCCGGACCATTTTTCCGACTGCGGGTCTACGGCAAAGAAGGTTTTATAGTCCTTCAGAATCAAGCGTTTTCTAGTGGTATCATATGTAATATCGTTGCCGACACATAAGTATTCAACTTCTTTTCCGGAGGTGATGAGCTTGGTTGTTCCATTTGGCATGAGCTTGATCAATCCGGTTCCCGCGACGCCAAATCGCTCGGAGCCCGCCTGAACAACCTTTGGCATGCATAAGCTATCCGGGGCTCTATACTTCTTATCGACCTTTAAGCGGAAGTACTGATCTGCCGCGATATTCCAGTTCGACCGCAGGGTTCCGGGAAGGAAATCAAAACTCTTGTTTGGAGGGTTCAACCTCCCCACTAGAATCTCGGACGCATTGTATATGGCTGAATTGCGATAGTCGGTGGAGGGGCAGAGAGCCGCTGTTATGTCATTTTGAGTGAACCAACCAAAGATTTTTTCTCGTACGGGTACCATCGCCTGAGCGTGTAACGATTCCATCTGTCGCAGTGCCATTTGGGTCCGCCAATCTTTACTCTGCCAACCGACAACCCAGGGCGAATCCTTGCTGTAATCTTTCGTTTGAGCGGTGGCTACGTCTAAGCCGGTGACTTGTCGAGCCCGCTTTCTAAGATCCATCGGGCTCGGCGGATTCGGATAGTGACTGCGTTCCCAGTCTGCCACAGCCTTGTCGACAACCGGTACACCGGGAGGAACTCCCGTGATAGTTCGACTTTCACCACGTGGGCCTACAAGAAATATCTTGGAAATTTTGGCACCTTTTTCAATGGTGAGTTTCCAATTCATCGTTCCCAGCGCATTCAACCAGAGTACGATCGGCTTTTCGTTGTAGGTTACGATTACAGATGCAGATGCTTTTCCTGAAAGATTCGCTGACGGGTTGTCGCTATAGCCGATTGCCACCATATGTAGTGCCGATGAATCGGGGTACTTACCAGATGGCGAAGCGATATTGCTGCGAATCCTTTTGAGTTCCTTGTTTAGTGTAACGGCCTCGGCGCTCCTTCCATCGGCGATCAACTGTTTGATTCCGAGGTTGATATCCAACAAAACGGTGTTCAACACGTGCTGCGGACTTTCCTCCGGTTGGGTATATTCGTGCTGTTGGCAATCAAGTTTGTCATTCGGGTTTAGTGTAAATTCCGGCATCAACAGTGTATCGTCCAGTACTGCGTCATCGCCGGGATGAGCCTTCTCCTGCGTACCAGTGATCTTGATGGCAGTGGCTGTTTTGACACGAGACGGTTGGCTCCCTGTGCCAGCGTGTGGCGACAGAGAATCATGCATGGTGCTAACCAAGAACCAGTAGGATGCTATTCCAATCAATATTGTCACGGAAAAGAAAATTGGCACCTTCAGACTTGCCCAACGGGAACGAGTGCTCCCGCTGGAGCCTGTCTTGTCGCTAATTCCGGTTTTGGAGGATTCGATCATCCGATCACGGTTCTTAACCAGCGCCGATTTTATTGTCGAATAATTATGCTGGGAGAAGTCGTTCAGCAAGTTAGACAATTCAGCTGGACTGGGTCTGAATTGCGATTCCTTAGACAGACAAGACATGACTATTGACTCAAGAGTAATCTCCGCTTCGCTGGCACCTTGGCCAAAGATTGGGAGAGGCATTTCTTCAAAGTGTTTTCTCATGCAATCGAATGTATTGTTACCATCGAAGGGCGGCGCCCCTGACAGGAATTCATACATTACACAACCAAGAGAGTACACGTCGGATTTCCCATCGACTTGCCTTCCCTGGCATTGTTCCGGGCTCATATACTGTGGGGTGCCTACTATGTCGCCGGTTTGGGTGAATTCCGGTTTGTGGTCGCCTGCTATAGCTTTTACGATACCAAAGTCGACTATCCGTGCGATGTCTCCATCTGATCCGTTGTTACTGACCATTATGTTCCCGGGTTTTATATCCCGGTGCACAACGCCCATGGAGTGAGCATAATTGAGGGCATCGGCTACCTGTCGAATTATTTTGACGCAGCAATTCAGTTTCTCAGAGCCGGTCTTCTGTATCACCGCCGATAGTGTCACTCCCTCGACCAAATCCATTGCAATGTAGGGCGTGCCGTCCTGTAAGAGTCCAAAATCGAAAACCTTAATTATGCCGCTATGAGTCAACCTTCCGGCGATTTCAGCTTCAGCTTGAAATCTTTTCATGCTCTCGTCAGTCGCAACCAAATGGGTGTGGAGGCACTTAATCGCGACGGGGTGTCCTAAGCCGACGTGCCATCCGGAATAAACGGTGCTCCAGGCTCCGCGACCGATCAACTTTCGAATTTCGTACTTTTGACCGATTAGCAGACCCTCTCGCCTTTCGGATTCGGGTTGAAGATTAATTGCCTGTTTAGTCGGTTCCATTGTTCACCAATTGGTAGCGTGAGCCTTCGATAATGCCAGGTATCTTCGACAGCTATTACGACGCTGTAGTGTTCCGGATGGACGTATTGGGAAGTCCCGGGCTGTCGAATTGGAGCAGAATTTTGATCTATGATGTTAGCTCCCCTGGTTCTTTGATGCCCTGCGAATTCCGGCCATAAACCCCTCGCTGACAAGCGGTGGCGTGGTCACCGGTATATTGAAGAGAAAGTCGTTTTACAATATACACAGAAGGCTTTTAGAATGAATTAGTTGTCGAGACGAGGGAGGAGTAGAGGTGAGTAGTGAGTTACGACATATACTTGTTTCGCCCGGATCCAGATGAAAGTGATGCGGAGCAAGCCTGCTGGGACTTCTATCAACAGAACGTGAAGCATCAGGCTCGCGATGGTTGGGGGGTAGAAACCAACGAGATCATTGCGGAATTGCGTTTGCTGGAACCTGGCATTCAAGTCAGTGGTTTACATAACGGCGTCGAACTCGACGATTTGGATAGGGCTATCCAGATCCACTTATGGGAAGACGGACAAGCCAGTGCGAGCATTCCGTACTCGTCGGAATTTGATGCACGACTGAAAAAACTTCGACTGTATTTAGATGTATTTGAGAGCCATGGGTTTCGCGTTCTCGATCCTCAACTCGGTATGGTGATCGAGCCTGGTGCAGACCTGAGCGAACTGGAGCCGGAAACTTACCAGGGAGAGGATGATCCAAAGATTGTCGAACTGGAGCTGACGTGTTATCACGAACCGAACCGACTATTTCAAGCCTATCCCGGCATCCTGAAGCAATATGGATGGTCAATCGCGGAGCAAACACACGAAGAGTTACGAGGAACGATGAAAGTTCCAACAGGAGCCGGCACTCTGGTTTATGGTATCAAGCTCAGGAAACCGTTTGCGTGCGAAGGCACCACAAAAGTATCCATCGCTGTCTACGTTGAGGAGGACGATGGAAGCGGCGCCTATTCTTGCAACGGACTTTGTTTGTACATCGTGAACGCTGTGGTGGCGGCAAAGCTACCCTGATAAATTTGCAACAGCTGTTTCTATCACGACAACCGAGCAGGGTTCTGTCCACCGCCAACACCGGAAACGTAAATATTGAAGGCAAGGTACGACATGAAAAAACTGGATGAATTCGTTTCAGGCGAAGACGAATGGCTTGCAAAAATTGTTGACGATCTTCTAAACGACAAATTAAAACTAGAGTACTCCGATTGGCTGGACCTGCACGGAAGCTCGATGAGATCGACCTTCCTGCGAAGTTTCGTTAGGAAGATGTCTAGCATGAGTAAAGAGAATTGGCCAATTCCAAAGCCCTTCATCTCTGAGAAATGGCTGGAGTTAATTGGCTATCATTTGGTGACCAAAATGGTAGAAGAGGAACATCCTGAGCTCAGGATGCCTGTTCTAAGAGTAGCCCGACCGGCGCTGCGATTTAAGGAAAAACTGCGCGAAGATGACGACATTCCTGTGGGTGCCTCCAAAGCAGGAGGTTTGCCTGATCTTCCGAAGGATGTAAGTTGGCCCGTCGGCGCGGAGTGTACCGCAATTTATAACGACGAAACAGCCGGCGTTGAAGAACTTGCCGGGTTCCTTGGACAGATCAACCTGGCCGAAATTGCACATACTCTGGCCGCGCGAACTTTACCCAAATCAGGAGTACTGTCATTCTTCTGCTTCCAAGATATTGAGAATGACAAGCCGGATACCATTGGCGTCAAAGCCATCCTTCTACCGGAACCCTCGAAGTTACTCCGGACGGAACCGCAGGAGGAACTGTTAGAAGGCAACACAACTATGCCATCCCGGAGTCTGGACTTTGAAGAAACATTGGATGTGCCGGAAGATTCCGCTGGTTACAATGACGGACCATGGGCAAAAGAACTGAACCCGAATCCGAAGAAAAGTTATGAGTCATTCTTTGATCACTTTAGGGAATTGAACTTTGACAATATTCTGGGATACGCAAGATCAACAACAGGCGGCGATCCCACTCCCAGCAAGCAGTCTCGACACCTCATTGTCTTACGAAATTCGATCGGGTGCACGGTTCACCTTCAGATTCCTGCGGACGAACTTGCGAAACACAATTTCAATGCAATTACTCTTAACTGGGTAGATTTTGACTGACACGGAACGAAACAAGTTCATTCACAAGATAATCAGTCTTCGTTTCATAGGGTTCAGCGATTGGAAAAAGGTGGGGTAAATAAATTGAAGTCAGCTCTGTACTTAAGCAAGGATGCGCCGCTGCCTTTCTTGTCGGACTCTGTCAGGGAGGCAAGGGGATCACTGCTGTGGAACGGGCGTAGCGGCAGAACCTTGTTCTCACGGCGCAACGGGTTCGACAAATTTACTAGACCTGGAATCTTTTGCCATGCATCATAGATCCCAGACCGGTTATTGGTATTTGCCTCTAGAGACTCAGCTCCTTTTCCGCAGTAGCGCAAAATCCTGGAGTCCTTCACGTACAAGTTTGCTGCATATATATTTGAAGAATCGAGTGCGCGAGTTAACGCAGGCGAAAAGCTCGGCTTACTGACCAGATGATCCCATTGGGCTTTCGTTAGTTTCGTAGACCCTTTTTCGACCGCACTTTTCATGCCACCTAATTCAATCCATGGCAAACCCTGGTCCGCCTGCGTAAAGGATGAACCAGCTTTCGCACCGGAATCAGAGCTGGATCTCTTTAAGTCATTGAGTCGCTTTGATTCTGCGCGACCTACCTCCCAAGTGGAGTCCGGCACAAACCACGGCATCAGCGTTGCCGTACTGGACTCTGATGTCGGCGGCTCTCCTGTGTCCTGAAATTGGGATTCGGTGCCTGGCTCCTTAGAGGCGCAGAGTTTCTTTGCTTCCGCCCTGGCTTCTGCCCAGTCAGCGTCCGCCGCAGACAAAGGCGTTTGCGGATTGCCATCGGATTCAGTGCCTGATTTCTTCGACTCGCGGAGGTTTTTTTCTGCCCCGCGGAATTCCGCCCAGTCGGCGTCCGCGGCAGACAGAGGCTTTCTTCCAGATTCGGTGCCAGATCCTGTATCAGAAGGAGGTTTCGCTACCCTACCCGATCCTTCGGCGATTTTCTTGTTCAGCGTGTCATCCCAGCGGTCTGCCCTTGGTGTCCACGGCGATTCTGGATTGAGCAAAGTGAACGCGGGACTCAGTCGAGCCCCGCCAACTCCCATAGAGGCGGCAGAAACCCGCACATCTCCGTGTTGAAGCAGAAGCGATCTAGCTTGAGGTGAACTCCTCATTGCCTCGTGTCCTGCTTGGTCTGCCGACACAATATCCGAAATAGTTCGTGTCCCGCTAGCTCGTCCCACCGCTTCACTCGTAAGCCTGAGACCGCCGCCGAGCAAGGCCATCGTGTAAGCTGATTGCCAGCGGTCTTTCCCCGTGGCGAAATTTCCTTCGCTAATTAGCGCATGCAAGTCGGCCCCTATTGCACCGGCTCCCGCACCAGACAGTACATGTCTGATGGTGTCGTGCTTCCAGGAGTTCACAGCCCAGGGGTTGTTCGGAGAAACATAGGCAGCATCAACGCCTTTGAGCAAACGATTACCTGCGGTGAGCGATGCGAGAGTAGCTGCACCAACCAGTCCATTATTGATACGTTGGTTCCAGAAGTTACCTTTCTCGGGATCCGCAGGACGAAGTAAACCCTCGGCAATTGCACCGGTGGCTGCAGACTGTAGATAAGGAGCCATCAGTTTCATTGCGCTGCTCCTGGTCAAACTCAGCGCGGTGCCTCTTGAAAGAGTGTTCCTTTCGGCGACATGAGCCATGGTGCCTCCGAGAAACCGGGTTGCACCGCGGGCAACCAAAAATGGTGCGATCATTCCAATAGCGGAACCCGCTGCATGTGCGTACCAAGTAGGGGAGTTAAATTCCGCCGGAGCCAGAGGTGGTATCAAGCCGAGTTCCTTCCCTCCTGCCACTTGAATCAACGCACTTGCCGGCGCCTCAATTGCACTGTACGCAGCAGCATGAAACAACTGCGCGATGAGACTCTCACTGGGCAACTTTTCGAAGCGAGATTCTGTGCAAAGCAAATCTCGATGTACTGAGAGACTAGTATCCATATCCGTAATTTCCTTTCGTCATGGGAATGCTGTGTGGCTGGGGAATGTTGCGCATTTTTGAATGGCTTGCTCCAAGATCGCAACATACATAACAATTCAGTGAGAGAACATTGCTTCATACTTGTTTCAAACTTGTTATCTGCCAGCCACTTGAATTAGTTCTCCCGGGAAGGATTCTGAGAATGGGCTCTGAGATGTCGGACCGTTCGTGCAGTCGAAGTAGGAGCGCGATAATTCAAAGCACCAACTCTTTCCTGCCTTTGAACGGCTTTTGTTGGTGGATGCAAATCGCTCCGACTGATAACACCTGTTGTTTGCTGTTTACCTTCGCTCAACATGGCGGATATTTGGAATTCTGATGAGTTTGGTTTTCCCTTGCTTTCGATGGCGAGTGACTAGACCGGCTCACGAGTAATTGATTTATCCCAACCGGGGAATCTAGCTTTGAGTGCCTCAAGCTCCAAATCTATTTCTTTTACATTGTTGTAGTCTTTTAAAGCCAGATAGGCAGTTCTGACTATGGATAAGATGGTCGTGTATTGACGGCACGGACCACTACCGGCTATTGCGCCCGGCGGGCCGACTATCTGGAGCAACCGCTTAAACCACAGGATGGTCGACTTTGGATCTCTGTCACCCAGGTAAATACAACTAGTTGCGCATATATCTTGCAGTGCTTGTCGTCGTACATCTTTATTAAGGCAGGCAGAAGCTGAAGCTTCGTTGTAAATCTCGGATGCACAGCTGAGCGCGGCAGTGAAATTTTGCTGGTATAAGCAGATGGTCAACTGGCTTTTTGCATCCAGATAGTATGGGAAGTACTTCTTTCTGGCTTCGTCATTGTCCATCATCTTCGTTAGCCGCTCCACAGTAGCTTTCGCGCGAAAAACTGCCGCTTGCAAATCGTGACTACGAAATATGCTAATTTCTTTAGACTCGACATCAAGCTTTTCAAACTCTGTTTTGGCAGCTCCGCTTGCGAGCAAACAAGAATGATGAGCTTGTGACCATAATCCTTCTGTCGCAAGCAAACTGGCTAAAGCAATATATTCCTTGCAAGTAGTGCAAACAGGTGGCGCGGACTTTATGCGCTGAAGAAGTTTCTCTTTCCATTGCAGCGTAGTACGTGCTGCGTTAGCAGAGCCTTGGGCAGTCAGGTCGTCAGACATCTTACAAATTAAATTGTAAAGTCGCTGTGTGTCTGCGCCAGTCTCCACTGCATTCTTAATTGCCGCATCCAGAAAAACGGTGTCGGCATGCCGAGACAAGGACACACCCTGGTCGCCATAGGAGCTGAAGGCAAGTGCGAAAGCGCGGTCAAAACAAGTTTCGGCCTCCTTTCGCTTACCTAGCTGAGAGTAGTACTGACAGGCACGGCAAGAATAGTGATAAACATCCCGGGCTATTACGCTGTGCAGGGGATGCAGACGCTCACTGGCACCCAGTTTATTTGGCACTATTTGAAGTGCAAATGCTTCAGCCTGGTTCAGGAATTTCAGTGCTTCTACTCTGCGCTTCTTGCGAAAAGCACTGGCCGCCAGTGCATCATAGTAAACCAGGGCAAAAACGGGCTGATGATCCTGGCGAGTTTTCACCAACAACAAACTGGCTGCCTCATCGATTCCAGGACCGTTGTATTCAATACAGGATTCGATCGCCCCGGCGAGCGTAAACCCTGCTATGCCACCCGAACGACTGAAGGCACGGGTGTGTCTCAATAGATCAAGCGTGCTGGAGCATAACCATTGGTAAGATTCACGGTCGTTATACGACCAAAACAAGTCGCACTGATTGTTCAATTCCAGCAAAAGCATAGTTGGTTCATTTAATCGATAACCGACTTTGAGGGCTGTCTCAAGCCATCCTCTGCGGTTTGCCGAGTGACGGGCCATTTCGAAACATAGATCTGGCAATTTGTGATCTACATATTCGATCGTAGATGCTAAGTGTAAGGCCGGTTCTTCCATTGCCGTGGAGCTCTCAGCAATAAACGTTGGTTGCTGTAAAACTTGAAGAGCGGCAAGAAGATGCGGTGAGGCCATTTTGTGCGCCCCTAGATTTTGATACAATCGGCACCACTGCAATTGAGACAAAAACTCTTGCTGCGGCGTTTGTTTTGTGGCGCCAGAGGCTGAGGGTGGAATGTCATATCGAGCCAGCAGAAGCCGCGCTTGACGCTTACAGCCAACCTGATTCAATGCCTCTGCATATTGCAAACTCAGATCGCGCGGCTCGAGGCGATTGTCCAGCTCCGAACACAACTCGATGATACCCTCTGCGCCGAAGATTAGCGTTAGAATTAAACACGCAACGAGTGCAAGAATGGCAGACATCAATAGACTCGGAAGAGCCAAGCCTTTGCGACTTGCACTAGATACATTAGATATTGTGATTTCCTCGCCGAGCAGCACAGAATTCAAATCATGCTTCAGCTCGTTCATCGTCTGATATCGGTCGTTTGGCTGCTTTGCCATGGCCGTAGCGAGTATTTGATTTATCGCAGCTTGTTCGCCAGGTGATGAATCAGGAACCACGCAGTTAGGTATTGGTTGATTTGCATGCATGTATAACAGAACACTGGGAGAATCTGCAAAGAATGGTGGACTGCCGTTTATGCATTGATAAAGGATGCAGCCTAGAGCATAAATATCACTTCGAGAATCTGTATCTTCACCGCGACATTGTTCAGGACTCATGTAGTGAACGGTACCAATTAGAGCACCAGTGAGAGTTAGCTTTGCTGCTCCATCGTGCCGATAGCGAGCAAGACCGAAATCGAGAATCTTAGCACTCCAGGATTGGTTGCAATCAGGCAAAAGCATGATGTTCTTGGGGTTCAGGTCTCGATGCACAATCCCTTTGACATGCGCATATTGCATGGCATCGCAAAGTTGAGAAAACACAGCGCAGGCTTCTCTCCAGGTTAATGCTTTTTCGCAGAGCAATTCGTAGAGAGTGGTGCCTGTCACGAACTCCAGAACTAAATAGTAATTGCCTTCATAGAATCCGAAAGCGTAACATCTGACAATGCCAGGATGCATGAGGCGTGCAACAACTTGTGCCTCTCTACGGAACCGAAGCGCACTATCGCGGTCTGCGATTAGTGATAGGTGGAGGAATTTAATGGCCACAGACCGGCCCAGCGATTTATCAAAGGCCTTATAGACAATACCGGCGCCACCTCGACCGACTACTTCAGTGAGTTCATATCGCTGATCAACGAGGTCACCGAGTTTAAGCATCACCCTTGTTCGAGGTGCAATAAGTGTTACACGTAATCAGTACCCGATAACGACCGCGGATAATCAGGTGGCAATCATTCATAGAGAGCTCGAACGTCTAACCCGGCGGCGCTTCCCTCAACTGGAATGAGTCCAGAAGCTCTTATAAAAGATACCAAAAAACTTGCAACCCGCGCACTGGAATTGAAGCTAGGTGGAATGAGGTCATCGGTAAAGCCTCAAGTAGTGCTCCCGCCAGCGCAACAACCAATCCTTTCTCGCCGCTTATGCGTAGATTGAGTGTCTCGGCTGACGGCCGAATCCCGGAATAGCTCACCAGAGTCCATTGGACTATGCAGCAGGACCGATGAGTCAGGAACAGTCAAAGGCTTCAACCGATTGCCCGGAACCACCCTCAGCCTTTTAGCAGCGAGTAGTTAATTCCTCCTGCGAATTCGACAAAAGAACCGATTCCACATCAGGTCCACACTCGCGCTAGCTTCGCACCACTTAAAGTCGTGGTGATCTTGCGGGTGACAAGTTCTTTACGACAGGTTAGTATCAGCGACATCGTTTGTGTGTGTGTGGAAACGCTTCATTCAGCGAACTAAGATTGGCTGATATGCATTGAACTTTGTTCTGCATAAGCGGCACCTATCGGCTATGCCAGGATAATAAAATGAGTCGAGAAGATGGTTGTGATCGGGCTGAAAGAAAGTCTAATAGAGATAAGAACAACGCGCTCGCGGTCTTCCTCTACGAAAAATTCAAGAAGAAGTTTCCGACGCCGGAAGCAGCACTGAATTATCTTTATCGAAGATTACACAGCGTGATTTTGATCTGCCGTAATTGCGGGGCAACGCTGCCGGAAGACACTGCGATTAGAAGAGTCCCTTGTCCGAAATGCGATCGCTTTAGCTGGGTTACATCCAACACATTTCTCGCACACATGAAAAAGCCGGTCGCATGGCTAGCGGCCATATGACTGCAAGAGCGCGGGGTCATCCTCACTTCGAGCGGATTTGCAAAGTTGATAGAAGTTTGTCAATCTACATGCTGGAATATACTGAAGAAGACGGAATTAGTGATCCTCAACTCCGTGGATGACAGGGAAGCTGAAGAATACGGCACTGAAATTTTCATAGAGAATTACTCTAAGCGAAGTACTGACACTCCGCGCCGGGAGCATCCTTCCGCCGAGCAGAGAGCTATCGAAATTGAGAATGGAGCTTATGAGAGTGACCCCGATGCAGTCCCCTCTTGCTCCTCATCTTCGGAGATTATTGATTTCTCACCCGCCGAAGAAGAACTCTCATCAGCACCGGATGCGGAGCTCGTCTCATGGTTCGAAGAAGAGCCTGGCGAGATCGCGGGCGAAGGCTCCCTAACAGAGCACGAAGATACTCCGTTTGACGCCAGTCCGCCCGATGAGGCCGATCCGCTTGATCAGTTGACCAGCGTTCAGAATGAGGTTCTAAGACTGATTGGCAAGGAAGGTATCCAGTTCGATCTGCTGTGCGAGAAACTCGGTCATCCTACAGGAACACTAATTGCGGCGTGCACAATGCTCGAATTGAACGGTTTGGTAGCTCGCGAGTTTGGCAGCAAATATGTGCCGGTGGAAACAATCACCCCGGAAAGGGGCACGAAATTAGCACACAAAAGTCCACTGCCTGCAACGTCACTCACCGCGAATTACCAGACTACCGCGCCGCCGATGGTTAGGTCTGGAGCGCGAACTGAGCTTTCGCAACTCCAGCAGCAAGTCGCCGACGCCTTCATCGAGTATGTGCGCACTTATCACCACGGCATTAGCCGAAAGCATGTTCAACTCTATTTCGTAAGATTCTGGTACTACCAATCACGAGAACATCTGCCCGAACTCTGGCTGTCAAACGCTTGTCTAAGCATCGCAGATTATGTTGAAAAACGCGTAAGAAAATATACCTCTCCGTTGCGGATCAAGATTCCAGCGTTATTGACCCAGTAATTACTTCCCTTCCATTCGAATTGCAAATCGAACAACGATTGCCCCAACACCTGCAGGTGTTGGGGCAATCGTGTTGGACTGGTACCAGCCCCCGGACCGAAGGCAAGACTCGCATCCATTAGGGAGGCAGGTCGGGTGAGACAAATCCGATATCGGAAATGTTATTCAATATTGGATAACTTTTCCGATATTGGATAACTTTTCCGATATTGGATAACTTTTCCGATATCGGGTCAACAACCAAGAGGACCATGCTCGAACAGGGTGAGCCGTGTCGGAAGAGAAAGCTCCCCACGAATGTACTAACTGTTTTCCTTGCGATCCGGCACTTCGATACGTCCATCCTCGTGTGCCTTGTCATCGGTGCTTGTCCACGAGATTTTACCGTCGGTCGCTTTGCACCACAAATCGAGTGCCTGCGGAATACAATTCTCGTATGACTTTTCGTAGTTCTTAACGAATTCTCCGGGCTCGATGAATACGCGCAACCGGCGTGCGGGTCAGGCTCCATCTCGCGAACGGGAAGTTGTTCAAGGTCACCATATAAGAGGTTTTGCTACTCTCCCTCGTATACTGCCGGATCATCATCCACCACAAGCGGATCGGAGGCATCCACAAATTAAACCGGTGGATCATCGCCTCTATCCAGCAAAACGGACTACTCAGTCAAGAACATTATGATAATGTGTATTAAACTACGAGGAAAGCCTTCCTCATGCAATCGCGAAGGGCACCGGATATTGTACAAAGACGCGCGCGCCTTATGCGAACAAATCTCGGACATGATAAAGCAAACTGACCCTGGCCGCTTTTGGTCCGATTCCTACGGACATTCTGAGTTCTCTGGAGTAAGCGATCCAAGAAATCTGTTGAATAGGCAAACACAGTCATCGCATGATCAAAATCACCATCGAGGAAACTAAGGTGAGCGTCGACGACCAGGACAAGATAGCGATAGATCCCGCCTACTCTGTTACGAAGTTTCTTGGGAGCGGGGGATTTGGTGATGTCTATAAGGCAATTCATCTGCAGCTCGGCCGCGAAGTCGCAATCAAGCTCTTAAAGGTAGACAACCTGACCACTGCAAGAAAGATACGCGAATTCACCAGAGAAGCAAAGATCCTTTCCGGGCTCAACCAGCAAAACATTTCGCAAATTTATCACTGCGGAACAAGCGGTACCGGCAGACCCTTCATCGCGATGGAATTTGCCTCGGGTGATTCCTTGAGGGAACTGCTCCTGCAGAATTACTCGTTCAGTACTTCGCAAATAATCGAGATCATGCTGCAGGTTTGTGCAGGGCTGTCCTATGCTCACAAAAGAGATATCATTCATCGAGACCTGAAGCCGGATAATATTATGGTCACCGATATCCAAGATAATCTAAAGGTGAAGATCTTGGATTTCGGATTGGCCAAAGTTCTTGCGCCGGCCTCAGTGCGAAATACGAATGCGACAGTTACCGGAACCGTGTTTGGTAGCCCTCTATACATGAGCCCCGAACAGTGTCTTGACGCTAAGCATGTTGATCAGCGAACTGATCTCTATGCCCTGGGATGCGTCGCTTATGAACTGTATAGTGGCTGTGCACCCTATGTAGCAGATACAACCGTAGCTGTATTGCATCAACATGTGAACGCGGCCATCCCACAGATTGATCTTACGGAATCGCCAACAACTTTCGAGCAAGGGCTGCGTATAGTGATTTCCAACTGTATGCAAAAAGATCCCATTGACAGGTACGCTTCGGCAGATGAAGTAACTGCGGCTCTTTTGCCGTTAAGAAGCACAGGTGAACTGCCTTTGCCGACTGCAAAGAAGCAATCGAGAACCACCTACGGCCGTAACGTACCGCTGCCCGTCATCCTGAGCGCAGTAGCTCTCGTTGGCATTCCCGCACTAGTATTTACAAGCCAGAACCCTATAGGCAAATACCGGGAACAGAGCCTTCTGCAACAACGACAGAACCAAATACAGTCATTACTTCGACTTCGCTCGAACGAAAAACTTCCGAGCGACAGAGTTAGAACAGCGGTTGCTACGCTGAAAGATTGGATGACGACAGACGATTTCAACCTCTGTGACAAAACCGTCAACTCCAGGAAGTTAGCAATGCAAAATCAGGTTGATTGCATTGCCGTATTGCATTTTCTCGCAGCCTCCGTGGCTGAGACGGACCGCGAATCATTGCATGATATGAGAACCATGGAAGCTAAGGTCTTCAACAACCTGTGCAATCATGAAAAGATCCCGGCGGATACAATATCGAATTCAGCTGTATTGAGGAGTTATTTCGTTGAAGTCGCGAGTCCCCGCGAATATATGCAATTGCTCACCAGGCTAATGAGTGCGACCCTCATCGGAACTGATCGGAACTGTGATGATGCATACAGGGCACTCGGTTTTGAGGCAGCAGATTTCATTGCAACTAATCCACAAATTTTCCCCGAGTCAAATTTCGCGCAAGTAGCCCGACTTTTGGAGAAAGCTGCAAGTAAAATGAAGGGAGCGACTGAGTCTTCAAACAGAACCAAGAGCTCGAAGTCCGAAATTGAGAATTTTGCAGTCAAACTGAAGCAGTTGCCCGCCTTTATAGAATTCAGTTCGCTTCGAAACGACACATTTGATCTTGCTCTGGCTTGGGCAAGTTCACTCGGCCGGTATTCTCAATCTGCCGACGCCGCCAAACTATTATTGGGGCTGCGCAACCTATCTCTTGAACCATCAGCTGATTCAAGCTGGTTTCGAAAAACGGATCAAGAATTAGGCGAACAATTATCGAAGGCACGCCAAACTACCTCAACGTCTTATTTTGATGAGCTTGAGAATTTTCTCAAGGCAGGTGCCGCTCATGCGGCTGCGGACCGCCGGCAAGTGGGATATTCAAATGCGCTAGCCGAGTTGTATCTCTATCAGAATAGACCAATTGACGGTCTACGCTGTCTGGCAGACTCAGATTCGAAAGCCTTGCAAGCCGGCGCAGGTACAATCGCTCATCGAGTTAGAATCTACTCTCAACTAGCAAAACACTATGACAGGTCCGGCACTGAGGCTGATTATCGTCACTGTCTGAACTTTTGCCTTCAGGGTGAGGTTGTCGACGCAGTGTTAACAGACTCACCATTATCGGTAGTTCCAGATCTTAATGCTTGTTATTCGCTAAGTAGATTCAAGCTTGAGCCTGTGATGGCACATAAGGTGTTTCTTGCACGCTCGGCGATCGCCTTACCGCAACGCTCCATTGAGGCAATTCAACTTGCAAAATTGTACGCTGTGGATTTTGCCGATGGGCGAGCCTCTTTTCAACGACTGTTTGACGTTCTAAGAACCAGAGTCAATGCCGTTTCTCCAGCTGAGGATAAACTGAGTCTGGAATGTTTGAATTTGGCAAAGTCATCGAAGGACCTTGCTGGATATGTGGGCGGACGCTCTTTGCCAGTGAGCCTCTTTGAACTAGTGTTTCAAATTGCTGTAGCATTAGAACGGCGGGGTGACTACTCCGCAGCAGAGAATTTACTGCTTGCACTAAGGAATTGTAGAGTTAACGAATCAGCTGACAAAGAACGCGCACGCCGTTGGGTCGACTGGGAATTGGTTCAAATAAATATCCACCACGCTTTCGCGTGTCCTCACGTTGGACCTGATCTCGATTTAGGAAAATCAGGCAAGTATCTCGCTAAGGCGGAGGACGTGGTGCGGAAGGGGTTAGAAACGCACCCGCTCGACAATGAGATCTACGGCTACTACATAGATAACCTGGCTGGTCTGACAAGCATGCAAGGTAAACTTGATGAATGCTTTGACTGCTTGCAACGCTCCTCTAATCGGGTGACCAATAACACCTCCCTTGAGCTATCCGGTCGATTGGGAATACTTGCGGAACTGGCCTGGCAGTTTGAAAAAGAGGGTAGGAAAAAGAATGCCCTCGAGTGTGTGGATCTCGCATTGGCGATTCCACTAAAACATGTTGATCTTTCAACCGTTAAACAAAAAACGATGGCGAAACTGGAAGCACAGCTAAATGAGAAATACGCGCAGCAGAAATCTTCGTCAGGAAAAGCGCTAACGAGGCGATGGTTGGAATTATTGTCTGCCCGAAAAAAACAGTGATTCCATAGTTATTCTCCGGCCGAGCGCAGAACAAACCAAAACGAAGCCCCCTGCCCCTCGGCGCTCTCAAAACCGATACGTCCACCATGGGATTCGACGAGCATCTTGCAAATAACCAGCCCCAGACCGATTGATTTTTCGACGACCTTTTTCTGTGAGCCTTCAATTTGCAAAAAGCGTTGAAAGACCTTTCCCTGTTCTGCCAGAGGAATACCGACGCCGTCGTTTGTAATTCTAAATTCTATTTCGTTATTTCCTATGTCGCCAACCGACATTCGAACAATGGAACCAGGGGGCGAAAACTTGACGGCATTGCTGAGCAAGTTAATAAGCACCTGAATGACCCGGACATGATCAGCCCAAACCAATAGGTCTTCAGACAAGACTTCCAGACCAATGTCTCTCGACCTTGCAAACGACTCTATGTTTTGCACTGCAGCTTTTACGATACCTTCTACATCGTGTATCTCTGTCGTAACGGCAAACCGGCCAGCATCGTGACGTTCCAAATCTAACAGTTGCTCGGTTAGTGAAAGTAAACGCGACACATTTTGCCGGCAATCTTTCATCAATGACTTAGATCGAAGAGTCATCGACGAGAGTTCAAACTCCTCTATCATTTCGAGAGTCATCATCACGTTTCCCAGCGGTACACGAAGATCGTGGCTGATCATCGCAACGAACTCTTTTCTGGAAAGCTCATATAGCTTGCGTTCCGTTATATCAGTCAGTGTGCAGTAATAGGTTGAATGTGTTGCGCTTCGCTCGACCTGACAATCGACGTAAATGTCTTTTTTGTCCCCTCTAATCATTCTCAATTCCACCGATTGAGCTTTGCCGCTACAACTAGCTTCGACCAAAACTTGCTGGAACTCGGTTTGTCCTTCACCGAGTAATTCAAGAATGCATCTTCCAAGTAGTTCGCTTCTGCCGTACTTCAAATACTTTTGACATGAGTGATTAATGGCAGTTATGATCAATGAATCACTGAGACCAAGTACCACGTCAGTGCCAAAGTCAGCAATCAGGTGTTCTCTCAATGTTGCTTCGTGGAGGAGGAATTGCGATTTTACTAGACGCGACAGAACTGGATTATCTGAGATACTTTCCAGAACATGCTGATCGTATGCATGAAATGCGCCGCTTTCTAATTCTTCACATAAAGCCACGGGAATCGAAACTGTATGAGCCAGAAAAGTTTGCTCAGCCGCAAAGAAGAAGATCTCGGAAGCAATTAGCACCACAATAATCGTCGCTGTCCATGCAACGGGGCAACTTGACAAAAGGCAAAAAGTCACCACCATTAGGGCCGTCATCATCACGGCGAACCGCAACCACGAGATTACGATGCCTCTGCTTTCCAATTTATCTAAAGCACTCTGTTTGGCCCGCATGTTAGAGATCACAGGTTTATGACAGAACCATTCTTGCACGATTTTGAATCAAAGCAATATCGAAGGCTTCGGTCATGGTATCTTGCGCGTCTTCGGCGGGCGAGGTTCACTGATTTCGACTCCGGGTTATTGAATCCGTCTAGATTATTGGAAGCAGATGAACGGAATTTAGAAGGGTATTCTAAGCCGACAGCGATGTCTAAGAACAGCGATGCTCACCGAATTAGCCAGCTAGCACACCGCATATTGCTCAGAGCCGAATGGTCTGCCTTGATAGCGGGAACCACCGGTTTGATTGCATGCATAAGTATTGACCTGCTCATCATCAAGTCGCCCGCAGCCCAATCGATTGCTTTCCTTGTCATACTTACATTGGTTTTGTGGACTGGGGCTAAATGCTTCAACATCTGGCGGATGAGGGAACTGATACAACTCCATCCATCAAAGACCTCAGCTGGCACGATGAAGAATCACACTGAATGCAGCTCTCACAATCTTCCAGGCTCGAACAATGAAGAATCACACTGAATGCAGCTCTCACAATCTTCCAGGCTCGAACAATGAAGAATCGCATTGAATGCAGATCTCGGGATCTTCCCAACTCGAACGATGAAGAATCGCACTGAATGCAGATCTCGGGATCTCCCCAACTCGCACGATGAAGAATCGCACTGAATGCAGATCTCGGGATCTTCCCAACTCGCACGATGAAGAATCGCACTGAATGCAGCGCTTAGAATCTTTCAAGCGCGCATGGGAATTGACATAATTCGCGCGCAGTGAACCCGAAGGTGCACCGGAGCCACATACCATAGCGAGACGATTCAAGATTCGATCATTATTTGAGCCGAAGTATAGAAGCCTTTGAAAATGCAAGTAAATATGAGTAACTTCCACAACGTTTCTCAGACCTTACTCCGTGGTACGGTAAGATTTGTGCGCCATCTGATTTTGCATCAAGTTCATCCATTCGCCCCCGGCGCGGCCTTGAAAAATATCCTGGAGGCACAATTTAGAGCTGGTGAGGCTGCAACTAAATGGCTCGAATTCTTATCGTCGAAGATGATCGCACCGCCGGTAATCTAGCCAAGGAGTGGCTGCAGACCCAATGCCATGTCGTAGATCTGGTATTCGACGGCAACGATGGAGCCGAGCTGGCATTACACCAGGATTATGACCTGATGATCTTAGATTGGGAACTACCGGGAAGATCTGGTCTGGAAATCGTGAAAACATTTCGAGCTCGCTCGGGAACAGCTCCCATAATCTTCGTAACGGGACGCTCTTCAATTGAAGACAAGACGGCAAGTTTTGAAGCTGGCATCGACGATTATTTGACAAAACCGTTTGAGCTGAAGGAGCTGTCGCTTCGTGTAAAAGCACTCTTGCGGCGACCTCGCGAATTACAGCCTGTCATCTTGCAAAAAGGTGGTATCACATTGCATGTCGATAGTCACAAGTCGTTCTATCAGGAAGTGGAAGTTCCGCTTAAGCCAAGAGAGTTTGTGTTACTGGAGTTCCTCATGTTGAACGCGAACCTGGTTTTCAGCCCCGAGGCTCTGAGAAACAAATTATGGTCCATCGATGAAGATATTGGAGACACCGGTATCAGAGTATTGATCAGTAGACTGAGGAACAAATTCGGAGGACGGAACTCTCCGGTCAAGAACGTGTATGGAGTTGGATACACATTTCAGGTAGAAAACTCATAGACGATTTTGCTTTGAATAATTTTATTTGGACGTTTTACCTGATACTGCCGGCAATGTTCCCGCCATCTCTGGTTCTTCGGCATTCGTGCGTTTTGTCCCTCACCAAAACAAAGTCCCGAAACGAAGTCACAAAACTTGGCTATTCTGACTGTTCTAGAACCGCACAAGGCGCCCCATGCTAGGATTAGCGGCACTGAACTCGAGCGCTGAACGGCGCACAGCAATTCCCGGGAGGAGTGCAACAGTGTCAGAAAATCTAAATAACATCCTGGCAAATTCACATCCGCTGTCAGATATTGCTCGCAAGGTCGTGGATCAAACTCGCCTCACCAGGGAAGACGGTCTGCGACTTTATGCAAGCGATGACATCGAAGCTGTCGGGACAATTGCTGATCATGCACGCAGGCAAAAAGCCGGTACGGGCAAGGAACGCTGGGTGTACTACAACCACAATATGCACCTTAATCCGACAAATTTCTGCGTCGAAACTTGTCGGTTTTGTTCCTATGCAAACCCGGGTCTTAGCGGTAATACCAGCTATACATGGACTGTCGATCGAGTTCTGGAAGAAGCGGGAAAGGGCGTTAAGCTCGGCATCAAAGAGATTCATATGGTTGGTGGACTGAATCCTGCTTGTGACATTAACTACTATGAAGATGTGCTGCGTTCGCTCAAGCGTGAATTTCCACATGTTCATCTCAAAGCAATGACTGCCGTTGAGATCGAATACCTTGCCAACCTGGAAGGGATTTCCTATCAGGAAGCCTTGGAAAGGCTCATTTCAGCAGGACTGGGCTCAATGCCTGGTGGTGGTGCGGAAATATTTGACGAAGCTGTTCGCGAACGAATGGCAGTAAAGAAAACGCCCGCGCCGGTATGGCTGGAGATACACGGAATTGCACACAAGTTGGGCATACACACCAATGCAACGATGCTCACCGGAATTAGCGAAACAGTGGAGAACAAGGTTGATCACCTGCTGCTTCTACGCGATCAGCAGGATAAGTCCGGCGGCTTCCAATGTTTCATACCTTTGAAATGCTATTACGAAGGCACCAATATTCAAAGTGAAGTGACAGAGCCGACTGCAGAAGATTTGCTAAAAGACGTGGCAGTGTCACGTCTCTTGTTGGATAACTTCGACCATATCAAAGCCTATTGGATTCAGCTCGGCGAGAAAATCGCACAGATGGCTTTCTCATTCGGTGCAGATGATATGGACGGCACTATTCTGGAAGAAAAGATTACTCATGCCGCCGGCGCCAAGACGCCGCTTCAGTTAGCGAAAGAACGAATCGAATTTCTCATTTCTTCCTCCGGTTATGTACCGGTGGAGCGAGATACGGTCTACAACGTACTGAATGTCGGAGAGTGCCCCCGGACCACACCATCCACAGAACATCTGAAGGAACTCGTGGGCGCCAGGTAACTGTAGCCCGGCTAGAGTCCTCAGTCCGCTCTCTGTCAAGCGAGAATTGTACCGTGCTTGCACTGCCACGTCGTGCCATGGAGGGAGACGTCATAGACTCGTTTGTGGGAGTCCGTTGTCAGCAGGCATTCGCGTGCTGCAGAGCAAGGACTATGCAGTCAAGAACATGCTAAACGGTTTGTCAATTCAGGAGAAACAACCACAATTCCGGAGCGGTGGCTGCGAGTCGCCAGAGGACTACGTGCTTCGCTCCTGTGGGGCCTGGCTAGGTGATGAAGTGCATATCCACGAACTTTCGATGTTTGAGCAACCCGGGCATACGCAACCGCCTGTAACTTTTCCTATCCGCTTTCTCCTCTGCCCCCGAGAGCTCTTGTATGAGGTTATTCGACGTGCAACAATCGAACGACCCGACGATCGTGACTGCGTCGCACGTTCCTCGGAGAGTGCGGCGTAGAAGCGTGATTACTTTTATTGGCCATTGATCGTGCCGGTTAACTGTTCCAGCAGCATCACGAAACCGGACATGCTTTAGGCATAACGGGCGCCGTGAGCGATCTTGGCGTTCCCGTTCGCTGAACAAAGCAAAACCCGGACCATTAGTGTCTCTGCCTCAAACTTACCGATAGGTAAGCCTCAAAGGCCCTGTTTGCCGTGCAAGGTGAATCTTGCCTAGTCTGCAGCTGCAAAACGAGAGAGAGAACATCTCAGTTGTACGATCATAAGCTCCATCTTGCAAAAGACACAAACTCTAAACCGATGAACTGACGCCTAAGCGGACCATAGTCAAGATCGTATAATAAGAACCAATGTTGGTCCGCTAGTTGAGCTTCAGCTCGGACAATTCCTCTTGAAATTTCCACTGGCACGGCTGCCAGAAGTCCGCTGGACCACGAAATATTTACGGATCGCGCTTGCGTTCTGGCAGAATTAGCCGATAAATCGAGATAATTTGAGGAACTCTGTCCAGGGCTTCACGCTAGTTCACATGGAGGAAACTTGAAACAGCTTCGGCCTCTACCTCCAGATATGAATCTGGGAGACACCCTGGCAAGACGGGTGTTCGCGCTGCGAGAATTTAGAAACCTTACACGCAAAGATCTATCCCGTTCGTCACGTCTTAAAGAGAACCGCATTGAAGACATCGAGACCGGAATAGAAACCTGGTTGTCATCAACTGATCGTCAGATGCTGGCTATGGCTTTGGGGGTGGGGGCCTATTTGTTGCAAGATGTGGAGAACCGCCCGGATCTGGGTTCGAACACTATGTATCAGACAGACATTGAGATAGGAAAACGCATTCTGGCCGGCGCTTTAGACCTGGAATGCCCCAAGTGTGCAGCCCATTTGAATTGCCGCGTCGAGCAAGGGTATGACATGGAAGGTAATGTAATCAAGATGGCAAAAGCATTTTGTACAAAATGTCCCTTCGTTATCCGTTGATTACAGCCACTGAAATCGGGCAAACTATGGTGTACGGACCAGGAAGTTTGTCAATGCAACTGGATGGATCTTCTAACCGAATTCCGATTCTGACAGCAACTCGCTACAGGTGGCTGTCCGCAGTAGCAATATTCATCGCTACATCCTTGTCTGTCTGTCTGGCACCAAATGCGGTTGCACAAGCAAACGAGACGGCAAATCCAAAACCAGAGAACAACAAAGTTAGCGTCAATTACAGTGAAGACAGGGCGGCAAATTTTGTCTTTCTCGTCGATGTTTCAGGCAGCATGGTTCTTCCCCGCACTATGGTGCCTGCAGCAGGTGGCGGTCAAATCACACTGTTTGAGGCATTGCGCGCTGCGCTCAAACAAATAGCGAGAGACAATCGCATTCTCAGTCCCAACAGCAAAGTCTCGTTTATCACCTTCGGTACTCAGATAAACGAAAAATCCACGTGGCCATCCAGCTTAAAGCAGAGCGAGGAGCGGGAGGCCCTGCTTGAAAAGATTGCTTCTGTTGAGGAGTTACAAGCAGACAAGCATGGCGACACTTATATGGCCGGGGCTCTTGACGAAGCGTACAAAAAAGCGCTGAAGTTCACGGAAGAGTCATCGACGTGCACCACTACGTTCATACTCATGCTAACCGATGGTTGGGACGAGCCTCCCAAGGGGGCGCCCCTCAAAATCGAGACGACTGCGTCAAAGATAGTTGAGAAAGAGAAGGAGCTCAAAGAGAAACTTGGTGTAAATACATGGCAGGTGCGCGTAATCGGCTTGCAGCGGCTGCCTGACAAGAAAGCTGGAACCACCACCGCGGCAGAGGTTGCGCAGATTCTCGGAGGTCAATTTCTCGACGTCACCAAAGCTAAGGGTGGCACCGTGGCCGAACAGATTTACCAGTCGTTGAAAAAAACGATCGAAGAGTTGAAAGGACAAATTGATTTGCCAGCGTCCGATAGTGCCGGGGGCATTGTCAACTTCGGACGAATTTCGACCAGCCCCCGGGCATTTGGAACACTGAACGTCACAAACAAATCTTGTTATGTCGAAAAAGTGACAGGCGTCAAAGACGTTTCAGCAAAGCTCAGCGGTAGTGAAGCTTTGAAGTTCAGACAGTCGGCGATTCAGGCCTGCGCAAGCCAGCTCCATGACGTTCCCGGTGGTGCAAGTAGCCTCATATCTGTATCGAAACTGCCAGCTGGAGCTATAAAGATCCTTCTGCACGGCGCTCCGGAATTTTTACTTGCTCCGTTGAACAGAACGGAACCCCATCTAGTTGATTCCTCTTCAACATACAACAAAGTGGATCTGGAAGCGACAATCGGCCCGTCGTGTCCTCCAGGATCGTATCTCGGCGCAATGGAATTCACGTCTACCGCAAAAATTCCTGGCAAAGTACCTTACGTTATCACTATACCGTCACGCTACTTCGTTGAACCTGAGACCACTACCAATACAATCAGGAAGCAGGGATTTTTTCTCAATCAGCCTGTAACTACGGAGATCGGGTTTGAGATTGGAGCGCGGGTAAACAGCAGCTATTCTATGGATTTTAAGTTTCAGATCGAACCGGAAAAAGCTTACAAGATAAAGAAATCCGGCGAAAAGGGAGTTGAATTTCCGGCCACGTTGATCAACGAAGGAAAAGTTTTCACAACATCGGTAAACTCAGCATCGCAAAATGCAACCCGCGTAAAACTGCCAGTCAACATTCCGGCAAATGCTGAGCCGGGAATATATGAAGGCGAGGTGAAAATAAACTGCAAAAGCGATACTGTCGTAGCGGGGCCTTCTAGTTTGAAATATCGACTCACCATTCAACCAAGTCCATGGGACGAAATGAGCCCGATTGCAATACCATCTTCTATTATTCTTCTGCTCGTTTTGGCGCTCGGAGCGTTCATGGCCATTGCCGGCAATCGTGAGCGTATCTAAATGACGCCGCAACAATCAAAGGTCTGGCTAAGGTCCGGTTCTGTGCGCCGGCTATTGCCCGGGGAGGTGTTTTCCACCCCGGTATGAGTCCGTCAATGTTTTCTGTTGATTAGCGTATACCTTCGCTACTTGCGCTTCAAATGCGAGACTTGGCCTTTTCCTGTTGTATTTTTTCATCAGAACTTCGTACGATTGACCACCCTCATACAGTCCAATAGGAATTCCCTCCCCGCTTACCGTTAGGAAATCTCGGCCGCTCCACCGAGCCAGAGTCGCCGCCTTGTCAAACGTCATTTCACATAGAATGGATACGTTGTTATTGTGGACGTACGCCGGAAAAGTTACGACGGGGTGTCCGTTAAGAGACTGCAAGGCTTCTTGAAGCCGTAGAGTATTAGGCGTATCCAGCGAAGAACTCAGCATCTTGACTTCGACTCTCTTGTCTCTATGAAAGTCCATCAAAACCACGGTCTTTCCATCAAAATACGTTCTATAGCTGAGCGCCGGCAACCAAACGCCTAAACAAGTTAAAGTCGATTTTCCGGCTCTTGGAGTTACCACGATTCCATTCGCTGGCGTGTTGCTCTGGTTCCAGTAGCACGGGTCGGTTCCATAGACCGCTGGACATTGCTTGATTGGCCTGGAGACAAAATATCGTCCGAGACTTATTCTTCCCCCGGTCGGGTCGGTCACAAGCTGCCAGCGCAACTGATTTATGGCACAGTCAATTCCTGCGCACCACTGAACCCAATCATCGTAAATGACACCATCGGGATGACTATTTGTTATAGGTTTGACGTAATCAGGACCTAACGAAACGACGTTGCTACCGAAGGTCGCCAATTGATCCCTCGGTATAGAAATTATCAACCATTTTCCTCCTGTACAACTGTACTCGACGAAGGATTTTCCTAAGCTGTCAATGTTCGCCGCTTTGTTTTGATCCTGTGCCTCGGCACTATATGTGATGGCGGTTACAGCAAACAAGATTGCGGTCAGAACTGAAATAATAGAATTGAATTTAGACACCCTAAAGATAAAGAGATTGGTCGTCAAACCTCTTCTTTTGTACACAACTTTCTCCATCCCCGTCAAATCGTCTGCGCTACGAGCAGCCGCCACACGGACTCAACACGAGCTTCAGTATTATAACCTTGGAGCTCGGTTGGGATCCCGGGGATCTGAAGGCGGTGCTTCCTGCACCTCTCGATTATAGCGTCTCACCAATTTTGGCGCTTCGTGCGGCGCTGTTCCTCCCCTCGGCAGTCTTAGCCACTCGTTTCGTGTCAGAGCGCTAACCCCAGCAGCAAGTAATTTGTATCGGCATGATGTTAACGCGAATGTAATTAACACAGACCCGGAACTTGCGAATCAGCCATTGGGATGATTGCATCTGTCCCGCAGCAAAAATGATTGCAATTCCCCTGTCGGTACTATTCGTTTAGACACATCATTGCGGTGGCATACAGTCGCAGTCGATTCGGCTTCTCCCGGCATGGTGCTAACGCGAAAGTAAATAACACAAAACCAGAACTTGGGAATCAGCCATTGGGATGATTCGTATCTGTCCCGCAGCAAAATGATTGCAATTTTCGTTTTTGTAAAAAACAAGAACTTGCGAATCAGCCGCGGGGATGATTGGGATCTGTACGATTACCTGAAAAAGTTGTCAAATTGGTGCCTCGTTTCAAGCCCGCCAAGCCATAGCAGGAGAATCTTCTCGCGATCAGCCATGTGAAGCTTCAGCATATCGTGATTGAGTAACTCTCCGGTTAGAGAACTCTCGAGTGGAAGACCTTGATGAAAGATGGCTCCGATATGTCAAAACGGGAGGGACCTCGACTCAACCTGATTAGAGGCGTGGCAGTCGCAAATGGGATGGAGTGTGACCGAAATGACTGGTTTTGAGAGCGATTCCGGCTGTGATTGTCACGCTGCGATCACTTACGGATCGGTTAGTTTAGATTGACGGCCACGTTTTTGGTACTACGCTTATTGGTATCAGCTGCACTTTAGATGCAAGAATCCTGGCTAAATGTGACACCTGCCGTCAGCCTGGATTGCCTCGACAAGTTTTGACAGATTCAGGAAGGCTTGGCAGGAAAGGATCTCCAGACCTGTAGTTCAGGATGACGAAGAACAATCAAATGCAACCAATCTAAAGCATGAAATAGTTTTCGCGACGAAAGGTAGTATGTCATTGGACGTGCTTTGTTGTTTGTTCACCTGGTGAACACACGAAGGTCTTATTCTAGTGATGGATAAATCTAATTACCAAAGTGGAAAAGCTGATGCTATCTGGAATTTCGCGATTTTCAAGACTCAATACAGTTTTTGGAAAGTTAGGCCTGGTATGGATGGTGATCGGCTATTTGGCTGCCAGCCCGATGGTATCAATTGCTCAGTCAACAGGACCTGACACCAGTGGCGCATCAAAACCGACAACGACGCCTCTGGCTCTAGACCTGTCATCTCAAACCGCTTCGGTTCACAACGCTGCCAGCGGCACCGTAACAATTCAAATTGGTGGCTCTGTCACTCAGCAAGGGACAGTAACGGGTGGAAGCGGTGTCACTGTCGCTCCCGGTCAGCAGTTGACTCCCGCTCAGTTTATAGCGGTGACCCAAGTATTAGCGCAGGGTACACAAACGTTGTTATTGGGTGCCCGGGGTCAAGCAACGGGCGGGTTCCTCAATTTGAGTTCGCAGTCAAACTTGTCGTTGTCTTCTCTTGTAGTACCGCAAAATGTAGCGCTCAACTCGATTGGCTTTAGCCAGTCAACCCCTCTGCAAATCGGCGGTGATGCACTGGTCGCCGGCT
The DNA here is from genome assembly GCA_021732565.1 of Candidatus Obscuribacterales bacterium. Taxonomy (GTDB): domain Bacteria; phylum Cyanobacteriota; class Vampirovibrionia; order Obscuribacterales; family Obscuribacteraceae; genus JAKFUT01. The sequence goes on along the minus strand of JAKFUT010000016.1, from coordinate 5,196 downwards.
CATTCTTCGCATTGCAAAATCAGTCCGGTCTGACGGCTGTATTGAACTTCAGCAATCTCACCATAGCCTCAGGCGGAATGCTGTCGACCATGCTTCCCTCTAATGCAAATTTACTTGGAAATATTTTTGGATCGAGCAACCTGACGCTAAATATTGCCAACAATCTTATAAACAATGGCACCATTTCGACTCCTGGGATTCTCAATGCTCAGGTGGGCGGGAGCATTATCAATCAGACACTCAATAACATTCAGGCAACCATCAGTGCTCAGGTGGCAAATTTGACTTCCGGAAACGGAAACATCATCAACAGTGGTTTGATATCGGCCAGAGATGCACTTAATCTTAACGCACAGCTGTCACGAGATCTGATCGTTAACAACACTGCAGGCATCATGGAATCACTGACCGGCGCGATCAACATTCGCGATGTCTTGACCACTGGTAAGGTCGGTACCGAAATTCTGGGCGGCACCTTTATCAGTCGTGAGCTGAACATTTTTGGAGGCGACGGTAAGGTAACAATCAACACCGGTGATATAAGCGGTGTTTTGAATTTAACGGCGGGCGAAGCACACGTCGCTGTTGCGTCAAACAATCTTCTCCTGGGCAATGTGACTCTGACCGGTGATCCCGTATTCATTAATACCACGGGAGATCTAACATTATCGGGTGCGTTGACCACCACTGGAGCTCCCCTCAGTCTCATAGCATATAGGAATGTCTTCTCCGACGGCTCCACAGCCAGCATCAATACTTCAGGCGCTGCCGGCGGCAATGTTCTCATCGCCGCTGGTGTCAACATCGCCGACGGTGGCACTACGTGGAACCTCACTGGTCCAGCCAGCCCGGACGGCGGGTATGTCGATCTCGCCGGCGTTGGAACTATCAACACAAAAGGCAGCGCTGGAGCAGGTGGCAACGTAACTATTGTCGCTTACGATGGTGCCGCGTTCAACTCCGGACGAATTCTGGCTGGCAGCACCAGCATCCTAAGTGGTGGCACTGGTGCAGCCAGTGGAAATGTTACGTTAATAGCCGCGGACAAGAACTCAAGTAACCCTGCTTCGATTTTGGTGGGAGCAATCGATACTACCGGCGGCACCAGTGGCACAGGATCGATTTCGCTCAATGCAGCAACGCTTTCTCAGAGCGCTACCGTGTTAGTAGACAAAACCACCGGAGCTACATCTGGTGGAAGCTTCCTTGCCTCTGGCCTGCTACCACGCAACATAAGCGTCAATGGTAGCCTGCTGAGCAACGGTGCTGCTATTGATATCAAAGCCGGGGGAGCAATTTCCGTGGCTGGTTCTATCTCTGCCAGCTCAACCACGGCCAAAGGTGGCACGATTTCCATTGTCCAGAGCGGCGGAAATCCATTTGTAATTGGGGGGGCCGGCTCAGCCGGAGTAACGGGCACTATCGTCAGCACCGGTGGTGGCGGCAGTGGCGCGGGCGGTGCGATCAATATTACCAACGGCGGAACCGGAGGCATAACGTTAACTTCTATAGCGAATGTTTCCTCCGCTCCTTCTGGCGGGGGAGATGCCGGATCTCTCACCCTGAATGCAGGTTCCGGGGTCCTCTCGCTTCCTGGAGGCATCCTCGATTTCTCGGCCACGGCGGGAAATGGTAAGGGGGGATCCCTCACTCTTACCGGCTCAGCTGTTACAGCAGCCTCTAACCTTACATTGAATGCTCACGGCTTTGGCGCCGGAGGCGGAGGCTCCGTCACTGTAAATGCTACCGGTGCCAGTTCGGATCTCAACATCGATAATATAGTTGGTCCAAATTTTCAGGTCGATGTTCGTAGCGGCGTCAATGGGGGCAATGGCGGTGGCGCCACATTCACCGCTGGAAGAAATCTCACGGGCAACAACCTTGCGTTAGCGCTGCTGACTGGCCCGCGCGGAACGGACGGTGATGGCTCCACCATCAACTTGACCGCCGGCGGGGGTGGTTCAGGAAATCTAAGCCTGTCGGGAGGAATTGGCGGCAATGGTGCTGGTACCGGCAATGGTGGTTCGGTAACTTTGAGAACCAACAGCGCAGCTCTCATGACTCTGGCCGGAGCAGTAACCGCAGATGCCGGTAGCAGCGCTGTCGGCGCCGGCAAGGGCGGAACAGTTGTGATACAGAACGACGGCACGGGCGGCATAAGCGCAAATAGCGCTTCCATATCGGCAAAGGCTGGTGCTACTGGAGGCGGCGGTGGTTCTGTGACAGTAAATTCGGTGGGTGGAGCACTGACGCTGACAGCAGGCACCATCACCACTGACGCCGGTGGCGGAAATGCAGACGGCGGAGTCATCACACTTAAAGGTACAACCATAAGCACTGGCGGGCTACTGCATCTCAACAGCACCGGTGCCGGTACGGGAAAAGGCGGCGCGGTCACTGTCGTAGCCAGCGCTCCAGGATCAGCTCTGACAGTTGATGCGAGCAACATAGATATCTCGGCCGTCTCGGGCACCACCGGTGGCGACGGAGGGACTGTCACGTTGTCAGCCGGTTCGAATCTAACCGTTGATCCATCAAAGGTTCAAGCTGCCCCTCAGGCAGGCAACGGCAAGGGGGCTTCTTATTTCTTGACCGCGGGTAGCGGAGGTTCGGGTAACCTGAAAATTTCGGGACCCTTAAATGCCAATGGCAGCGGAGTGGGGGACGGCGGCAAGATTATACTTACCAACTCAGGTACCTCCGCATTTGTAGTTAATGGCGGGCTGGTTGTCAACGGAGTCAACGGCACGCTTAATGCCAACGCCGGGGCTGGTGGTGGCGTTGGCGGTACCGTTCAAATCTATAACAATAACAGTCAGAACGTCGTCATAACTAATCCGACTGACCTGTCAGCTTCAGGTGTGGGAGCCGGCAAGGGCGGGTCAATAATAGTTGATGCTGGCGGATCGGGAATTCGCGGTGCCATACAGTTTTCCAGCGGGGGAACCATATCCGTTGCAGCGGGCAGCACTAACGGAAACGGCGGTTCTCTCTCTTTGCTGGCGGCATCAATTACGAGTCCGTCTAATTTGATAATCCAGGCTAACGGAGCTGGCACCGGTGACGGTGGCAGCGTAACTCTGCTGACTGGTAGCGGTGGCTTGACATTCGATACCGCAGCCGGTGCCAACCTCTTCCAGGTAGATGCCAGTTCGGGCGCTGCAGGAGGCAATGGCGGTAAGGTTGACGTCACAACCCGGGGTGACCTCACTGTTAACACAGTCGCTGCAGTCAAGTTTGGTCCCCGGACAGGCAACGCGAACGGTGGCAATATCACGCTGAGTGCAAACCTTGGAAGCGGGAACTTGCTGGTAAACGGCGCCCTGGATGCATCGGGTCTAGGTACCGGTGATGGTGGCAGCATCACCCTGGCAAGTAACAGCGCCACCATGTTCAATTTGGTTACGGGTGTCACCACCAATGGCGTTCAAGGAACGCTCACCGCTGCCAGTGGTCCTGCTGGCGGTAATGGCGGGAGCATAAGTATCACCAATAGTGGCACTGGCGGGATAAATATTCGCTCCACCGACAATCTCGACGTTGCACCGACGACCTCAGGCAATGGCGGTATCATCACACTGAACGCAGGAGCGGGCGTTCTAACAATTCCGGTAAGTGCAGGAGCCAGCACCCTGAACGCCGACGCCACTGGTGTAGCAACCAATGCCGACGGTGGAAAAATAACCCTTTTAGGTACAGGAATAGTAATTACGGGTGGTCTCTCTCTCAACCTCAACGCCAATGCTGTTGGTTCTGGAGATGGAGGAACGATATCCGTCACATCAAAGGGTGCAACCAGCGACCTCAATGTAGGAACACCATCGGGTCCCCCTCCCGCGGACGGAGTGTTCATAATCTCCGCCACAGGAGGCTCTTTGGGGGCTACCAAGGGCGATGGCGGCATTGTGACGCTCTCTGCGGGGAGAGACGTAACGGTTCAACCGGCTCAACTATCGGTTGGCCCACAGGGCAAGAACGGCAAAGGGGCGAGTTTAACCTTCCTAGCGGGCAACGGGAGTGGAGCCGGAAACGTTTTTGTCAATGGCAGTGTTCTGGCCGACGGTGCTGGAACTGGTGCCGGAGGGACCATTGACATTACGATGAACAGCACTAGCTTGTTCGACATTTCAATCAGTGCAACAAATAACGGTATCAACGGCGTTGTATCCGCAAATGGCGGAAGCACCAGTGGTGATGGCGGTAAAGTTATCGTTACCAACAAAGGAGTTGGTGGAATTGGCGCCTCTTCCCCCACAAACATCTCCGTAACTGCAACCAGCGGTAACGGCGGTAATATTTCTTTGCTCAGCCAGAACGGCCCTATATCGATTCCGTCGGGAGATCTAATCGCTAACGCGGGCGGAGCTGGTAATTTTGCAGGCGGAACAATAACTCTCCTTGGTACTGACATAAGCATTGGCGGAGGAGGAAGTCTTAATCTCCTCGCCAATGGGGTCAATAGCGGTAAAGGGGGCACTGTAAGTCTGACCACCACCACCGCCACTGGCAACGTGGCTGTGGGAACCAATGGTGGAGAAGTCACCATCGCTGCTAATTCAGGCGCCGGGGGGGGAGCTGACGGCGGAACTGTAACCGTTTCATCGGGAGGTTCTCTCAGCATAAACGCTGCGGCGCTGACTGCCAGCCCCGGGACCACCGGCAACGGGCCAAACATCATCGTGGCGGCGTCTACCATCGATACAAGCGGTAACTCATTCCTGCAAATCGACGGAACCATAGATGCAAGCGGCACGGGTAACGGCAATGGCGGCATCATTAGTATTTCCTATCGCGAACCGAATTCAGGTTCGCCATTACTGGTGGGAGCGGTAGGAGCACGAAACTACGTCAGCGGCAATATCCTCGCGGAGGCCCCGAACCTCGGCACCGGCGGAACAATTACGATTCAGAATACCGCTGTTGCGCCTCTCAATATACAACTGAATGGGGCTGGCAAGATTTCAGCCACTTCCAACTCCGGGGTTCTCGGACAAGTAAATCTCAACCAGCCCGGACAATCTGTCAGTGTCGCCGGCAGTGCTGCGGGCATCGGAACCCTGCTTGGATTCGTCAATTCCACTGGCACAACTGTAACTCTAAACCCGCTGGCCAATAATGAGATTCTCAACTCCGGAACCATATTTGGTACTACCGGAGACGTAAATTTGAGCGCTACCGGAACGGCTGGCCAGGTTA
>JAKFUT010000085.1 GCA_021732565.1 Candidatus Obscuribacterales bacterium | reverse complement strand
AGACGAAGCGCTCAATTCGTTTACTCAAGCTGTGGACTATGATTATTGGCCCGCCGCATACCGTGAACGCGCAAAACTTCTGAAGCTGCAAACCATTGAACCCGCGACGCCTGGCGAACGTGATAAACCCTTTGGAACGAATGGAGAAGCGTCAAAAGCAAACGATAGCGACACAGCGAGCGTAGCGGAGCTTGATCAAAGACAGGCGACTGCTGATCTCGAGTTTGCTGCCCATCTGGAAAAGCAGAATTCCGGAGAGATGGACTGGAACGTATTTATAGTTGTCTTGTTAGCGCTTGGAGCTGCCGAGGCGGGGAGAATGATCTCTATGAAGATCGCTGAAAGGAGGGGAAACGCAGAGGAGCCAAGCTCGAAAAACAACAAAAACAATGTAAGCGGGCCTGCTCTAGCTATACAAAATCGGGCAGATGGAGCCGTTCACACGACCAGCAGTATTCTGCATACGTTAGACAATCTGAAACGCAGCGCAAACTGTGTACAAGAAGAGCCTGACGATGGAGCAGTAATAAACATTAGACAGACCGATGACGTCTTGGCTTAGCGAAATCAGAAATTGTAAAACGTGAACGAACAGTACGCAGCGCGGCGCGCAAAAGTTCGTTCGCATTGAGATATTGAAGGTTATGCGGTTCTCGGTCCCTCGGGCATCACGCGCTTGATGAGTCGGCTTACGTCAATGGCACGCTGAACCAAACCGGCGCGCTGTTGTTCCGAAAGATCTGAACGCAATAGGGCGTCGCGAATCTGATTTTGCAAACAGCAGAGATTCTCATAAATGGCAACTTGATCAAACTTCCTTTTGGATTCTCGAGCCATCGGGCTCGGTTCGACGCGGCGTGGCTCTCGAAATGATGCGAGGTAGCCAGTATTCAGTGCCGATATTGTAGTGGAGACTGCCGTAGTTGCAGGAGCAGCAGGCGCCCATTTCGCATTGGCGGACATGGGCTGCGCGACATTGTGTTGAGGACCGCCTCGATCATTTAACCAGTTCGACATTCCAACCATTGCATTATCTCCCGATACCTTCCAAGCTGATAAATGAAGGTTATCCAGATTTGATGACCAAATCTTGAAATTGCCCGCCTGACATCCGTCTCATCTACTTTGTTCAGTCGCCAATCATGTAGCCTTTACCGTGGACCGTTTTGACTATGTTCCCTTCACCCTCAAGTTTCTGACGTAGTCTCTTTATAGCGGTTCTCACCGAATCGACATTCGCTTCTGAATCGCCCTTCCAGATAATTTCGAGAAGGGAGTCTGGTGAAAAAACGTAGTTCCTTCTGCTTAGGAGTAGTTCCAGGATCTGAAATTCCTTTGGTTGGAGATGCAATTGCCTGTCGTTGAGCATTGCTGTGTGCTTGGATGTATTGAGAGTGACCCCCTGTTCTGTAAGGATGTGATCCTGCTCGATTGCGGGACGACGCAGCATCGCTCTTATTCGTGCGGCCAATTCCCGAACGGAAAACGGTTTAGTCAAGTAATCTTCCGCGCCGGCGTCTAGCCCGATGACACGCTGCTCGATGTCTGTTTGACCCGTTAGCATGATCACCGGTGTAGTTCCACCGCGCTGGCGAAATTCGCGGCAAATTTCCGGTCCGTTCTTCTTCGGTAAATTCCAGTCTAAAATAATCGCGTCATAGTTATACAACCGCAGGCGGTCGGAACCCTCCTTACCATCATTTACGATTTCTATAGTGTGCCCTTCCGACTTGAGCCTTTCCGAAATTGAATGGCAAACGTCAAGATCATCTTCGACTAACAAAATCTTCGACATGGTGACCTCCCCTCTCACAAGTAATCCTACCCGCCAGAGATGGCGATCCTCATTCTCTAACGCTGGAGGGGAGCCTTACATTACGCAAGTACTTTACGAACAACCGGCAATAGCGCCAAACCCGGGGACAATCTGCTTCCAAGCAACCGCGAAGAAATCGAAGTCAAGCCTGTCGGTGAATAACTGTTCGCTCCCGCCAAAGCCACACTACAGCATCGACTGCCAGAGCGAGGGCAGAGTCATCGTCTTCGGCGAAATGACCCACCCTCGGCGCTTGAAGTCAGACGAACAGTCCGCCGTTGGCTATCTTGCATGATGCGATAGCCTGTTGCCACCTTGCCACGGATTAAGCGGGTTTCGTGTCGGGTCGAAACTGTTTATGAAATCTGATTCCGCTGGTGGTGGCTGAGGAGAATGGTCAGCCATGCATGGCGAGACTGAACGTCAGTGAGATCCGGTGGCTCCGGTTGAATTGCGAGAAGCTGTTTTTAACTGTTCTAATTTCTCCGCGATACTTGCGGCTTCTTCACTCTTGCTTTCCTTGAGCAACACCATCAAGTAGGTTTCGTAGAATGTTCGGCGCAGTGCGTTGTCCGGGGAATTTTGAGCAAAGGAAAGCCGTGCTGACAATAACTCATTGGCTTCCGTCCAGTCGCCTTTGTCAGGCGAATTTGCCTTCACCCTTGCCAATTTGATGGCGGCGTTAAGTGCTAAAGTGCTATTTTCTCCCAGCTTGCGTTCGTTGAGCAGCATCACCTGTCGATACTCATTTGCGGCCTCGCTCAATTTGCCCTGCGCAAAAAATGCATCACCCAGCCCGCTTAGATAAGGGGCCAGTTCGTAAGCGCCTGTGCCATAGAATCGCACCATGGATGCCACCGCCTCGTGATAATATTTTTCGGCTTCAGCTGGATCGTTTTTCTTCAGCTCCACTGCACCGAGCATCATGCGAATGTTTGCAGTCTCTGGATGATCACTTCCCAACTGCTTCTCCGCCAGGTCCAGAGCATTACGGTAGGTTTGGGTCGCCTCCCCCAATTCACCGCTCTTTTCCTTCTTGCCGCCTTGATCATAGAACTCTTTAAGTTGAGCTGCGACGTTGAGCGGCACCACAAGCGAACCTGCTGTCTGAGCAACCTGCGTTCCGCTAGCGTATTGCTGCACCTGGAGCTGGGGCGGCGCCGGCACTTGACCGTTTGGAACTAAACCGATCTGGTTAGGGGTGGCGGCTGTGCCATTGAAATTGCCTCCGACACCATGACGGGAGGCCCTGTAGTAATTATAACGGTGTCCGCTGCCGTGTCTCAGGCTAGCGTACGTGCTACCGGATATGGTGCCCGGTAAACCACCCAATCCGCCAGGCAATTGCACTCCACCTCTTATGCTGCCATAAGAGTGAACTCCCCCGGTTGATCCAAAGTTAGAGGGAGAGTAGATTCCCCCCGGCGGCATCCCGGCGTTATGAAACCCGCCAGGGACATATCCACCAGTGGAAACATGACCTGGCAAGTAGCTTCCCGTTGTGGAAAGACCAGGGTTATGAAACCCGCCATGTGAACCAGAGACATATCCACCGCCAGTCGTGCTTTGAGCAGTAGCAGTGGAGATATAACCAGGGAAGTAACGTGGTGAATATGAAGAGCCATAACTTGAAGTGCCGTTACCGCCTCCACTGCCTCCACTAAAACCTGGCGTGTAGTGGCTTGAATGTCCTGAATAGGAGCTGGGAGAGTAGCCGCTTCCACCACCGGGAGAGTAGCCCCTACTGGGAGAGTAGCCGCCTCCTGCACTGGGAGAATAGCCACCTCCACCACTTGGGTGGTAGCTACCGCCGCCCCCACCTGAGTGGAACCCGCCGCCCCCATGGGAAAATCCGTGGGATTTGCCTGGTAGGGGGTAGAGTGCAGTCAGTAGAATGACCGCCAAACTCAATTCACCAATAGGGATTTTGCTCATAGGTGGCTCAAATAAAACTCTCTCTGCGTTTCTTATTTAATAACATACCCCGGATCAGCAAAACCATTTATATTGGCAAACAGTGGCGGAAAGTCTTCTGGACCAGTGAAGACGATGGAACCGCCGGCGAAGCTTGCAAAAATGGCTAAGGCTTCTCGTTGCGTTGCCGGGCTGAATTTAGATCTGCTGGACCTCTTCGGCGCTTGCAGCTTGCGGTGGGGGCGAGGAAGGAACCGTGAACCAGAATGTGCTTCCCCCTCCGTCCGCACAGGTGACCCCGATGGCTCCGCCATGAGCTTCGATCAATGATTTGCAAATTGCAAGCCCTAGCCCGCTACCACCTTTCTGTTTCCAATCAGTGCTAGATACTTGTTGAAACCGATCAAATATTGCCTCCCTCATGGCGGTAGGAATACCTTCGCCCTGGTCGATCACGGATACCTTCACCACATTTTCATCCGGTCTATCTTCTGCTTGAAGAATCACAAGACCGTCTTTGGGAGAGTACTTTATTGCATTCCCCAGTAGATTCATAATCACTTGCTGCAATCGATCTGCATCTACATAGGCCCGCAGGAAACTTGGCTCCACTACTATTTGCACTTGAGACATGTCGGCTAGATCGCGAATTAATTCATACGCTCGGTCAAAAATCGACTGAAGACGCGCCATTCGCTGGCTCAAAGCGAATTTGCCAGCTTCAATCTTTTCAATATCCAAAATTTCATTAATCAGGCCGATCAGGCAAGACACATTTCGTTGAGACGATAACACGGCCTTTCTGCCTTGTTCCGTCAGTGGCCCGTATATGCCATCTTCGACAAGCTCGAATGACGATTGCAGCGAAGTGAGTGGTGACCTCAAGTCGTGGCTCACCATCGCTACGAACTCTTGCTTCACACGCTCTAATCTTTTGATTTCGGTAATGTCATGCACTACGCAGAACAAAGCTTCATCAACATCAGACCAGTGAACTGTCCACTGCAACGCTGCCTGCGCCCCATCTTTTCGGATCACAATAGTTTCAAAACACTCCGAGGAACGATTGGCCACCACCGCTGCGGCAACGGAAAGTGTCTCCTCCGCCTCTGTCGAATGCAAAAGATCGCGCAAGTCTTTCCCTATAAGTTCGTTCTCATCAAAACCGAGAATCGCACTGCTGGCCCGGTTTACTCGCAGAAACTTAAGCTGGCGATCGAGCGAGCAAATAACGTCATTGACATTATCCAGCGTGGCTTCTTCCATACGAATATGCTCTGTCAGCGCCGTCGCCATCGCGTGAAAGCTTTTATCCAGACGCGCGATCTCATCCGACCCCGCCACCGGTGGTAACAGCGCCGTTCGGTTGGCCAGACGTAAGTTATTCTCGGTCAGAATCCGCAGCCTCAGAGCAATGGGTCGTACAGCAAATACACCAAGAAAAAACGCCACCGCTATGTTTACAAATGCACCAAAGATAAGAACATTTTTGTACTGCTGTCGTGACTGCTCGTCAACAGTAAAGCTTCCATAAGTGGCCCGAGATTCGTAAGTGCTGACTTTCTTGAATTCTGCCGATATTTGTCGAACGGCCTGCCAAATCTCCGGCAACTGCGTTTTCAACGCAGCACCGTCGTGCTCAGCAGAATACAGTGAGTCACTCAAGCGGGTACACGCAGCTTCGATAGTTTGAAAAGAAGCCGCTTGTGACCGGTTGGACGAGATCAGGCTTCGCAGTTTCGGTAACTCCTGCTGCATATGGAAGACAGCATCTTTAGAAACATCGAGGTACAACTGCTGCTTCAGTATCACAAAATTTGTAAGCGATTTCGCCGCATTGCTAACATAGCCGAAGATCAGCCGGGTTTCAGCATTCACTTCTGCTGCGTGAGATTCATGTGCAGCAGCCGTTTCAGCCTGCTTGAGCATTATCGCCAGCACTATCAGAATTGATAGACTGAGCACCAACGGCAAAAGAACCAGAGCTAGAATTTTGTGAGCCAGCGAAAATTTCATTCAATCTCTCTGGTAACCGGTCCACCGTGCAGCATTATAGCCGCCCGCAGAACTTGAATGCGGCTACATTTTGTCTGCCGAAGCACAGCAAACCCCATACCCTGGATGCGGAAGAAGGGCTTCTCGTGCCACCGTTACTTCCGCTGACGCAGAGGGAAAACCAATGCAATGAACTTTGTATCGACCTCCCTCCTGCACACTGACAACCCGACCCGAGTAGAATTGTTCGCCTCGTTCAACTTTTACGAGCGAACCTGCTGTTGGCACAAATTTCTTCTGGTGCGCCGGCGGCGTATATTTGTCACGCAACTCAAAGAGAAACATGAAAACATCGCGGGACCTCTGTCTCATCGCCGCAGCCAAATCCTTCTGTTTGAGCGAGGTGCGTGCAAATGCCGCAGATTGATATTGTGGCAATAGATAAAGCACGTCTGGAGCATATATTGAATTCAAGAGAATAATGCAATCGTCATATGTTCGCGCCGCGCTCAGGTACTCTTTTTTCTCCGCATAAATTAAGCCAAGAGCAGAGAGATCCGTCGAACGATGCGGATAGTCGGAAAATTCGGCCGATACAGCCACACATCGCTGAGCATAATTCTGCGCCTCGTCCAAGCGGTCGCACAGTAGAAGCGCCTTGGCACAAATCGACAGATAGCTGGTGAGATAGAACAACGCGTGTCCACGTCGAAATTTCTCGGGCAGTCCAGCCGCTGCTTCCAGCGGTGCGCGAAACTCGTCTAGTCTTGACAGTTCATCTTTCCAGGATTCGGCCAGGTGCCTTGCGCGGGTGGCAAGTTTCGATTGCTTGTTCAGGTCCAGGACCTGCGCATACTGGAAACCTACGTCGTACATTTGATAGAGTTCTCTGGCTTGAATGACTTCGACAGCTCTTGACAGTAGTCGCTCGGCTTCCTTGTTTGCTCCTTCCCGTAGCAACAGATTGGCAAGTGCAACGCAAGTGTCGACAACTTCCATTCCATCTAAATATCTCTGGGTAGGAATTGAAGTTTGCGACTCGTCGTAAGCAGTTTCGATTGCTAGCGCCTGCCCCAGCTTTGTTTTCGCCTCTTGCACATTGTCGCTGACCAGACCAAGTTCTTTGATCGACCGGGCGTATTCAAGAGAATCTCGACCAAAATAGAACTCATTGACCAGGCATCGAAGAAGCGCCGCAGGACGCACGCCCAGAGTCTGCGCAACGGCAATAGTGTCAAATGAGTCGGAACCAGGAAGATATACAATACAAATGAGCAGCAAAAGCTGGCTGAAGACTGTAGAAAACAGCACAGCCGGTACGGAAAGTCTCATTGGATTTCTCGCATCATCTTCGAGGTAACCTTGCCCATCCGTTGGCGTAAACTATATACCCACGGGGCAGCCGACACCATGAAAATAAGCTTTTCACAAAAAATACTTGCTTTAATGGTGGCACCGGTTGGCGTCAGTTTGCTCCTGATACTCTGGCTGGCATTTATGCTCGATAGTGCAGGGCAGGAGCTGGAAGTAGAAGCTCGCGCAAAAGAGTTGCACAAAGAATGTTCCACTATTACTTATTATGTTGAAACCGCAACGAAAGCAGTCAATCATTTTTATGTAAGTAATGGAAACAATTCCGACGAGATGGACTCGGCACAGAAAAGCCTTAACCTGATCGAGGACGAGCTCGTGCGCGTGCAGAAGCTCCTGAAGAATAATCCCGAACAGCAGGAAACGCTGGCCACCATATTGTTGCTGAGAGACCGGCTCAATAGTGTCTTTTCCGCATGCCAAGACAGACCGACTCCCGTCGAACTTGATCACTTGTGGCAAGTAGGCGCACACCTGGAACTCGAGCTACGAAAGCTAACTTCCTATGAGGTACGAGGCGCGTCCGACGCCCGAAAACGAAGTACCAGGCAAGTGCTGAAATTCCTGCTATACGGAACGTTTCTTGATATAGCGGTCGGCATCTTGTTGGTAATTTTTTTCGTTCGTCCCATAATACGCAGATTAGCCTTGCTGGATGATAACAATCACAGATTCGCACGGCAAGAGGCTCTGGTGCCATTCGCTGCGGGCAACGATGAAATCGCTGAAATTGATCATAGATTTCGCGATATGGTATCAACGCTGTCGGAGTTTGTGCGAAAAGAGCAAGCGATGGTGGAGAATGCTAACGATATCATTTGTTCCACCGATCGTACGCTCCGGTTCTTGAAGGTCAATTACGCAATTGTCGCTGCATTGGGTTACGAACAAAAGGAAGTATTAGGAAAAAGCCTGTTGGATTTTGTTCCTGAGTTGCAGGTGGAGGAAGCACGGCTAAACGTCGCGAAAGCTATGGAGCAGCCACAAGCACAATCGTTCGACATCACGATGAAGCGCAAAGACGGCACCATGGCAATATTCTCCTGCGGAGCGCACTGGTCGGCTGAAGACCGTGCACTCTTTTGCGTTCTTCACGATATAACCGAACGCAAACGAATTGCGCAACTCAAACAAGACTTCGTCGCTATGATCAGCCACGACCTTCGCACTCCGCTCATGTCTATTCAAGCAACACTTACAATACTGCTGGAAGGACAGTACGGAGAAATGAAGCCTGCGGGAAAGAAGACTATAAAAGCTGCCGAGCGGAATACCCGCAGCCTGCTCAATTTAATAACTGAGATTCTCGACATAGAAAAGATTGAATCAGGTAAGTTCACTCTGGCCAAAGAAGCCGTTTGTATCGATGTGGTGATTGAGCGAGCGACTGAGTTGGTGGTCAATCTGGCAGAACGACGAGAAGTTTCCGTTGAAGCAAAACACAGTGAAATATGGGTATATGTTGATCCTGATCGAATGGTTCAAGTCATCACCAACTTGCTAAGTAATGCCATAAAATATTCGCCTAAACGGTCAAAGATTGTCATTTCGGTCAGTCGTTTGCCGGAATCGATAGAAATAAGAGTGACCGACCAGGGCAAGGGAATACCTCAACACATGCACAAAGCAATCTTTGATCGCTTCCAACAAGTAGAACTGGCAGACTCAACGGAGAAAGGTGGCTCGGGGCTGGGTCTTGCAATTTGCAAATCAATAGTACAAGCCCACGAGGGTTCCGTGGGAGTAGATAGTGAGGAAGGCAAAGGAAGTAGTTTTTGGGTGTGGCTGCCGGCTGACCCGGCAGTGGAATAGCACTTCTTGCTCCGATATACCATGTGGATCTTTTCCAGCTGAGAAATCGGATAGAACCATCCATCGAACGTCAGGTGTATCATTAATCCATGGATGACAATTTTGGTGTTCTCAGGACTTTTTCAGAATAGATACAGTATCCTGAGTTTATCGAGTGCCTCCGGGGCTTTCCTCCACTAGCGATTACTGCCAATTAGAGACGGACTAAAATCGATTTCAAGAACATGAAAAAACAAACAAACCTTCTCTTGCCACCATTTTTGTGTCTGCTCCAGCTCTTTCTGTTTCAGCTGTGCTTTCTTCAGAACGCCGTGATGGCCGATGATCAGAGTATCGCGCCTCGCAGTTCGACCAGAGTCGCCCTCACATACTCCATTGAGGTCTCGCGAGACGGAAAGCCAAAGGCGAACACTCGCCCAACCCCGGGGGATCAGATCAAGTTCCATGTTCAGCCCAATGTCGACGGTTACATGTACGTAATTGCATCCACTGCCGGCAGCGGTGAGTATGATGTATTGTATCCGGCAAAGGGGAGCAGGGAGTCGAACTCAGTTCGCAAGGGGCAAGACTATTCGTTCCCCGGAAAAGGGCTAACCATAGGTGGAACCAGCGGTGCTCGTTCTGTGCGAATGGTGCTCTCCAAAACCCGCCTGGAAGCGGGACCAGCCATGCTGATGAGCCGAAGAATCAGTGCCGGACGGGTGGTGGAAAACCTGGGATTGACAATGCCGCCCCGATCCGCTCTTTCAGAGAAACATCCATCTAGTTTCACCAATGAAAAAGCTGTGACTGTGGAAGTTCCGGAAATAACCGAAGGAAATCCGCTGGACCTTAGCATCGATTTCGGTTCGCCAAGTTCCGATGAAGGATCTACCGGAAAAAAACCACCAGAGATCGCTGCGGCACAGCCGACCACAGCGCAATCCACCACCGCCGCAACAGGTCTAAAGATTCTGCCTCCGATTCGAAACAAGTGGGCACTTCTGGTCGGCATCACAACCTTCAAAGATCAGCGATGGAACTTGATGTATCCGGGAAAAGACGTACGCGACTTCTCTAATCTGCTCATGTCGACATTCAAATTCAATGCAGACCATGTGGCGATATTGAAGGATGCAAGTGCAAGCCGCTCCGACGTTCTCCATCAACTGGATCTGATGTCGTACAACATGACACCTGGAGACCTCGTGTTCATCTATATCTCAACCAGGAAAGCGGAGGCAGCGAAAGACGGTAGAGTCGAGAGCGTCTTAGCCACGTCAGGGACAGATCCGGCAGATCCGAACCAGGGTAGTATCAGTGAAGCGGACCTGTCTAATGCGATCAAAAAGTTGGGTAGTAAAGTTCGCGTAATAGTGCTTCTCGACACAAATCACTTTAGCGGATCGACAGGCAACCAGCCTGCATTCGACTTGGGGAAGCTAGGAGCTGAAACAGGACAAATGATTCTGTCTACATCCACTGCCTCACATGGCGAAACTTCCCATGCATCATTGCACTACCAAAATGGTATCTTCATCAAACACTTTATGGATGGACTTCGTCAGAATGGTGCCTTTAGGGGCGCACTGGATTATGCGCGAAAGAAAACCGATCAAGAGTCGATGAAAGACTTCTTCACCCATCAGACTCCGGATTTCAAAGCGCCTACCTGGAAATGGGAAGATATGAAGGTCTCTTCGCCATAGTGATGACCTGGCAAGGTCCATCTTAGTGCCGGAGGGGCTCCCTTCATGGCCTATGGAAAATTGCGCGCCACGCAATTTTTCCCTTATAAACTAAGTCTGCAAACGCTCTGAACTTCGTAAGAGATTGGTTGTATGGCTTGTAGAAAATTGCAGCCGGCGCAATTTTCCACAGGGATGGACAGACCTCTACTCCTCGGGTACTTTGATAGCAAATATAAGCCTTGCCACTTGCCCGATCTCTCGCGTGAATCTTTGTTGATTTTCTTTATCTCCAACCAGCGTTGAATGGAGCATCTTCAAAGCGATGATTCTCTCAAGTCTCAATTTATATGTTTCCATGATTCGCCGCTTTTATAGCGGTATAGTACGGGCTTGTTGTTACCTTTTTTACCAGCATTTCCCAGAAGACATTCTTGCTGACGAGCTTCTCGCCTGACTCCGTCAAGATTGCAAGTCTGCTAGCACGCGCATAGACACGACTAAAAACTTTCCTGGCCAGCTCCGCGTGTCCCGAATAGATTAGATCCAGAATCGGTCCAAGTGTTTCGCCAATAATTGGCTGGTCGGGGCTGGCGCGATCTTTCTTAAGAGCCAGTATCAATTTTGCGCACAAATTATCAATGCTCGATTGAGTTGGCGTTGGTTGCATCATGTGTTCCTTGCAAGCCCGAAACTTTCCGCCGCGATAACAACAAACCACTTTAGGCAAAGGCGAATCAGGATCTCCTGTCACCCAGCCGTAATAAATAATGTCGCACAAGGTTACTAGATATTTTCCGCGGCTATGAACAAATTGGATATCCCCGCCGTTACCCAATTCGGCGGAGAGCAAGACATCCACAGCATCTTTTCCCAGGCTGATTATCTTGCAAGAACTGACCGCATGAGCTCCCCCCCATATATGGAGTACAACTATTTCGGGAGTGCCGTCACCATTCATGTCAACCGCCGCGGGCTCCGTCTCCAATTTCATGTCGCGAGATTCGAAACTAGCCAATCTTGGATCAGCAAATGCAAATCGATCACCCTCTTGAGACACGGTCTGTGAAAAGACCGTCTTATTGCCAAGCGTCACCCGATACTTCACCAAACGGCGATTACACTGGCCTGATTGCGCATCGCCAGCCTCGTTATAGTCAATGCTGTCTTCTACTATCGCATACCGCCCCAGACGGATTACTTTAGACTCCCTCTTTCCAGCTGTCTCGCTAGACGGCGTCATGTGTGGTTTGCCAAGGGCTCGCTGGGTAGCAGCAAAATAAGCATGAAGAGCTGCAATGCACGACAATAATGCTATGCATTGCCATAATCCATCGCATTTTATGATTTTGGTAACTTGAGCCAACTGTATGTTTTCTCCACGTTGCATACTCATCTTCTGTTACAGCACGCATTATTCGTCGCAACCATTTTACCTCGTGTTCAACGGTTGCACCCTGGCGATTTTGTAGCATGGTGCCGAACAGTCCTGACCAGACAGCAGGTACCACAACGAGAAAAAATAATACGTAGATCTCCATCGTGCCAACTCTATACATTTCCTCGGCTGAAATTGTTTGTGTCCGACTGGCACTGACCGCGTTCCGTTCACCAAAACATCCGCGAACTGCGCATACACGCGTGCTTAGATATTGTCTATGCTTGTGCGACGGCCAAGCTCACTGCTCTGAGAGTCTTGGGATGAGTGCTGAGCAATTGATTAGGCTGTAAGTTTCAGAATTATTTGGCACGGTTTTTCTAGAATTATTTGTCACTCTTGCAACCGTCATTGGTGTAATTTTTCTCGATATTTGTCAGGAAATTTTTCGCGATAAATGTCGCACTTCTATTCACGATAAATGTCAGGTCAAGCAACCGGTGTGTCTGAAGATCCGTCATTCTACTGCAAAACGAGCATTGCCCCTACTTCTGAATTTTTCCCATTGGACCTGACATTTATCATGAATAAAAACATGACTTTTTTCGAGAAAAGTTACACCTGTGACATTCATAACTAAACGATGATTATTCGCGCAAGTGTTACACTTAAGCTGCCGTCTCTTACATTTCGGCAATCCTAGTTGCATCACACCGAACTGAGCTGCCACCTTTAATTGCGGAAGTATTCCGGGTACGTGGCCAAATACATAGGAGCGTTTATGAAAGTATTGCGAGTTCTCATTGTGGCCCTTCTGGCTGCCCAACCAACTTGCCTGGCCCAGAACTTCCAGGTAGGCCAGAGAGTTTTTATAGAATCAATCAATGAGTACGGCACCGTGCTAGAGACCACCAATATCAAGGGGGTAGGCGGCAAAGCTGTGAATGTACGAATGGACAAGACCGGAGGCGTCACCATGTACGATCCTTCCCATCTAAAAGCTGCTGGCGGACAACAGACTGCTGGCAACAATCCCAACATTAACCAAATGTCGGGAGGCGGTGCAGTTGCTAATCCCAATCCGGTGGGCGATCTAGGACTTAATTCTTCAGCACAGCCACCCGGTGCATCCACAGGACCGTTCAAGCGTGGCGATCGCGTCTTCATTCCCAGTATCAATGAATACGGCACCGTGCTAGAGACCACCAATTTCAAGGGGGTAGGCGGCAAAGCTGTGAATGTACGAATGGACAAGACTGGAGGCGTCACCTTGTACGATCCTTCCCATCTGCAACCAAGTAATGTGGGCACACCAAATCTGGACACTACTCTCCTACCGCACTCAGGACCTGGCACCGTGGCCCCGACTAATCAGGATCCCAATCAGAACCAAGCGAATCCGGCTCCGCGGCAAGAGCTAAACGGTGCCGGCATGCCACCGTCCGGTCAATACAAGGGCATCATAACTATCGGTAAGAGCATGATGGGATCTCAGGGCATGACGATCAACGGCAATCATTATACTGCGGGCAGTCTTTCAGGCACGATCTCGATGGGGCCCGGCGGGAGACTTTCTTTTTCAAACGGACTCGGAGGGTTGCAAGGTTGCAAGATTAATTACGGAATTTATGTCCCTGTAGGTGCAAATCATCCAACGATTGAGGTGTTTATTACTACGCCGGGAGGCAAGGGTTGTCAGATAGATTACAGCCTTGAGTAATGCTGTGAGTTTCATGTGTTGCCGAAGTGCCGATGTGAGTTCGTTGCCTCGGCGACAATACTCGTCAATCGCACCGGATAGATAGACACTGTTCCAGGCTCCAACCGCTGAGACAAGTAATCCCGGGCAGCTTGCACGATTGCACTGGTCTTCGAATTTGCGGTCCCGGAACTCCCCTCTTCAAGCAAAGAAGAGAACCTTTGTGCACTCGAAACTTGTAAACTGGTTACGCTCAGCCAAATAGTGCTGTTAGAAAAAAGAGAAATGACATTCAATGCCTGGTTTACTGCTACACCCGCTCTCGCTGAGGCTGACGGTGACAGATTAAGGTCTACAATCGGTGGAAGCCCGATCGTATCGGAGCAGCAGGACTGGCCCGTCTGCTCGATCTGCAATGCACGTCAATTATTTTGCTTTCAGTTTGACATCCGGAGTGAGTTCAACACCCGTTTTGAAAGTGATAGTCATCTTCTTCTGTTCGCCTGCCCGGAGGATATACAAGGCGGAGATCCAACGGACAAGGAAAATCCGGGTGACTCCTATACCTTTATCCTCAATAAAGCGGGTGTCTTAGAACGGCGATTGGAACAAGAGTCCAGACTCGTGCCAATCAAGCTCGATTGGAGTGTCAATGGCGAAGCGGAGCCGGGATCATGGCCCGGTGGTGGGCTTAGCGTATCAGCAATTGCTCAAGAAAAAGCTACGGAATGGCTGCAAAAACCTGCTTGCAGTTGTGGTGCAGAGATGATTTTCTTAGCCTACTTGAATAAATACTTTCATTTTCCTTTCAAAAGAGGAACCGATGTCGAAGAGAACGAAAACATTGATTGGATACCCAAAAGTGAAATGATCGCCTTTGGGTACCCGGTTGACTCCGTTAATCAGTTTGCAAGTCAGAAAATATCAGTGTTATGGCCCAACTCGCCGGTAGCAAAACAGGATCCTGACAATGATTGGTTTCTTGCTACAAAATTGTTCTACGGCAATGTTCTGTTAATTTTTGCTTGCGGCGATCAATGCTCACCACACAGTGTTCGTATCGTGCAAAGCAATTGAGCCGGCCAAATCGATAAAATGTAATGATGTTCGGATGACTAAGCCCTGACATAATGCTTGCTTCTCTTTCAAAGCGTTTACGGCTATTCTCCGTGTCGAGAATGGGGAACTGAACGAATTTAATCGCGACAATCCGTTCGACGGATAATTCACGAGCTTTGAATACGCATCCCATTCCGCCGCTTGCATTTTGAAGTTTTGATGAATGTGCTTGGTGCTATGCTCAAGAAGACCTCCTGCGCATTCTCATCGAAGAGAATTAGCACAGCGATGGCTCCCGGTGATGAAGCAAGTTGGCTGCCCCGGGCGACGAGCATTCCCGAAGACTGCGAAGGCGGAGGGAACACGTCTGGTTAAAACCTGGAGAATGGTGGTCGTGGATCGCCATCTGTTCTTTTGATGTCTTGAATCACAAAGTGGTTGGGTACGATTTCAGTGGCCAATCTTCCCGCCATGCCTGCCACTGCAAGCCCTAATCCGACGGCACGAAGAGGAGTGTAGCGTAGTCCTGCGGCAAATAAACCGAGCCCGGCGGTGGTCGCGGTATCGGCTACAAGCGCCAGTCCGAACTTCTTTCGGTCCAGGTTGTTTGTCTGACCTGAGTATGCGGAATAATCTTCGAAAAGTCGCATCGCGGAGAATACGCCAAGCAGAGCGCTTCCGGCGATTTTGGCTTCACGCGGTCCGTACTTCATGGCTGCAATTGCCAGCGCACCGTGGCCGACGTTGGCGGTGTCCCAGATAGCACTTTGCGGGCACCGCGATAAATTATTCCAGTATTTTTGGAATCCGTTTTCATAGCCTGTCTGTATTTTGAACTTTTCGTCGCCTTCCTTTTGTGCTAGCAATTCATCAATTTTTTGCCGAGGAACAGCATACGAATGTTTTCCGTTGCTCATTGTAAGGGAGCCGAGCACCTGATTGTCAGCGGATAAGATTGGACCGCCGTTGCCGTGAACACACAGCCAAACGGTTGACTCGTAGAGTGGTCTCTTGGCAAAGTCTAGCGCGTCTCCTAGTTCTCTTGAATCAAATTGAGTTTCGCGACTCAGCGGCCATCCGCCAGCAGATCGATATTCGGATTGCAAAATGGCACGGGTAAAGCTTCCGTGTTCCACCTCGAAAGTGCCTCGATTATATCGTGGCGCAAAAATTTTCTCTCCAGGCACGGGCACCGCCTTGCGAAGCGACAGGCAGGGTGTATCCGGAGGCTTGTCCACGAAGTCCAGAACGGCCAGGTTGTTTATATCGTCAATTTTGATCGTCTTTCCAATCTTGTACCGTTTTCCGTCTTGTTCCGCAAAGATCTCGCTGGCACCCTTAATTGCATCGAAATCCGTGACGATTCGTCCGTCAGGGGCTCTCCAGCCTGTCCCCGGTCCGGACAATGAAGTATCGGTAACTATTTTGAATATGCTCTTATTCAATTCCTCGGCAAGTTTTTCGCTGGCATCGGGCGGAGCGGTGCTTTTGCTGAGTACATCGGCGGCTGTTTTGAATTGCTCGGGCATAACGGTGAACCTCAAGGGCTAGCACCACAGGGAACCTGAGGTGCAGTAAGTGTCTGATCGCCAACAGCGACAGTGACATCGCTATAAGCAGACTAAGGCATGATTCTTGAAACATTCTTGAACAACACGCAATCAAGCGAACAGTAAATCTATACGGGCCACATCAATGGAATCAGACCGACTCGAGCTTGTATCCCATGCCATACACCGTCTTGATTAGAGACTCTTCGCCCACGGATGCCAACTTTGCTCGTAATCTGGTGATGTGGCAGCGAACGGTTTCGGCTGAGGTTTCTGCCTCAGTGGGCCAGATGCGATCGAGCAGTGCTTCGGCGCTGTAGATTCTTCCCGGGTTGGTCATAAGATATTGCAGCACTGCAAATTCCTTGCGCGAAAGCACGATCTCTTCCTGGCCTTTAGACACTTTCCCCGTTTTCGGGTCGAGCTCCAGAGAACCAGCTGATATTGTTGAACTGGTAATGCTGGTCGGGCGGCGCAAAAGCGCACGGATACGGGCGAATAGCTCCGGCAGTTCGAACGGTTTGGAGAGATAGTCGTCTGCCCCTGCCTCCAACCCGTCTACGATATCGTCTGTGCCTTTGCGACCTGTAAGCATCAATATCGGAATGGTGCCACCACCGGATCTGAATCGCCGGCACACTTCCACGCCACTGAGTTCAGGCAACTCCCAATCGAGAATCGCTACAGAATAGTGTTGTCGTGTTAACCACTCGAGAGCTTCGGCTCCGTTGGTCAAATGATCGACCTCGTTGTTTTTTGCCACCAGCCAGTCTCTTACCACATTGGCTAATGTTGTATCGTCTTCAACAAGGAGTATCTTCATTAACTGCTCTCCCTCGCGGATTTGTTATTCCCTCCCCCAAATTTCCGTAAACACTCTTGCTCTGAATGGTCAAGACTTCGTGCGATATGGTTTTGGAGCAAGCGCTTATTGCGCCGCGTGAGTTTTTCGAACAAAATGAGAGTATGAACCCCGGGATATCTTCGTTTCTGGTCATCACCTGTCTTTTGCTTGCGATAGTTATCGGAAGCCCGGGTACCGCCAAGCCATCCCGGTCTGGTGCGCTTTCACTTCAGGCTGCCAGTTTCCAGTTCTCTTCCGGTGACTTAAAGAATGCATTGCAGTCCTGCGAGCAGTTGTTGTCGGAAAAGAACGATGCCGATGTGTTTTTTCTAAAAGCCCGTGTCAATGCAGCTCTTGAACGACTGGCCGAAGCAGACAAAGATTTGGCTCATTGTCTGGAGTTATCTCCAGCCCGCTGGGATGCGGTGGAACTCAGGGCTGATGTGGCGTGGGCGCTCAATGATCGTCTTCAGTCTGCTCGCCACTTTATAACGGCCATTGATCGTAGTAACGGCTCTTGCGATGCACACAAGAAATACTGCAGCTGGCTTATTCGTCGTAGATGGTATGAGGAACTGTATAAACAGTCGCAGAAGGCACTGAAAGATTTTCCCAATGTGCCGGAGTTTTGGGCCGGGGAGGCAGTGGGAGCTAATGCTGCCGGTGATTTCAAACAGAGTAACGTAGCTGCGGCTCATGCCATATCGCTAAAGCCGGATCGTGCAGATTTGTATTGCACCGCTGCGGAACTACTGGCTCGACAGGGCAACGTTAAGGCGGCGCTTGAGTTGCTGGATGAAGCGTCAAAGAAATGCCGCGATGCGGTGGTGCCGCACTACGGCAGAATGACGGTTTACGACTTACTGCAAGACGATTACGGAACGAAGGAGGAACGAAAGCTAATGGCCCGGGTGGTTCCTGTGACTCGCGAAGATATAGATTGTTTGCGGAATTTTACGCCGACAACCTACTTCAAGGCCGACGATTTGCAATTGATCATTCGACATTATGAAGGACTGCAGGCTCATTTCGAAAAGGGTTTCTTTTCTGAGGCCCTGTTGTTTGCGCGCTTGTTGCTAGATGGAAAATTGAACTTTCGCGACGATGCGCTTCGCTTGCAGCGACAGCTAATAGATCGGTATCCTTCCTCGCCGGCATTTGCATGCAGCGGCCACATTCTGGGCCAATTTGGTGAACCCGACGAAGCCCTGCGTAGCTACTCTCGCGGATGCCAAGTCAATCCATTCGAAAGCCTTTGTCATATTGCCAGAGCTCGCGTGTATTTGCGCACTAATGAATATAAGAAAGCTCTGCCTGATCTTTCCAGAGCTGCACTGTTTGATCCCGATAATAGTATTGCTTATGACTTGAGGGCCCAGGCGTTGTGTCTGCTTGGACGGAAATCTGAAATCGATAAAGATTTAGCCGAGTTAGGCCGCTTGGGGCATCCGTCTACCCCTGCGCAAATCGAACGGCGATCAGCTCAGTTCACCAGCGATTACAGGCGCATCCTGGTCAATTTCGGAGTACTCTCGTCGGAGGAAGTGTCACGCGATATAAAAGAGATGGAAACCGCGCTTCAACGGCGCCAATGCAAAGTAAATGTCGATGAATCGGCAATGCGTTTGCAGCTGGCCGATTTGTATACCCTCAACCGTCTATTTGATAAAGCTTTGGCTGAATACAACAAGGCGATTGAAAAGGATTCCGGAAACTTTCGACTCTACTCAAAACGAGGAGCTGTGTTTTTCGCTATGGGAAAAAAGGCGCAAGCCAAAGCCGATAGAGATACAGCTAAACGTCTATTCGCTCAGCATCGTGGAGCGTCACCACCTTGATTCTCGGCTCTATCGGCATGGTAAGCCAGAATGTGCTCCCGCGTAGCGGTATACTCTCAACACCGACGGTGCTCCCGTGCGCTTCAGCCAGCAGCTTGCAAATAGCCAGACCGAGTCCTGTTCCCGATTTTTCATCGTCGGCTTTCGATTGCTTGAATCGCTCAAATATTTCAGACTGAAGTTCAGGCGGAATGCCGCGCCCCGTATCAATGACATTGAATTTTACATAATCGTCGCCGGATTCAGCGTTTAGCGACACCACACTTCCGTCAGGGGAAAATTTAATAGCATTCGACAAATAGTTCACCAGTATTTGAACGATCCTGTCGCCATCCACCAGTATATCTAAATCTACCATGCGTGCCGACAACTCAACGTTTCTTTGTTCGGCAAAGCCTGCCACCGCATTCAGTGCTTTCTCAAGCAATGAACTCACCGAATGTTCAGCGCGCTTTAATACAATATTGCCAGAATCGAGTCTGGCAAGATCGAGCAAATCGGCAGTGAGGCGCAAAAGACGATCCCCCTCTCCCTGCACCGACCGCAACACGCCTAAGCCTCGGTCGGTAAGGTTTCCATAGGTGCCGGCTTCCAGCGAAGTGAGAAAGGCTTTCATGGAAGCCAGCGGCGTTCTCAGATCGTGGCTCACCACCGAAATGAATTCCTGCCGGAGCTGTTCAGCGTATTCTTGTTGAGTTACATCTATAAAAGAGAGAAGCACGCGCTCCTCTCCCTTGTGCTTAAAGGCTGCAGCAGAAAGTTCCGTCGACAAAGTCTCTCCGTTGTTCTTCAGGAGTCGTGCTCGGCGAACCCGATTGACACTCTGCTCCAATAACGCCGAGAATGTCAGTGCTTGGCTCTGGCTTGGCGGCACTAAATCAGTGAAATTTCTCGATGCGCCGTGCTCAATTTGATAAGACAGGAGCTGTTCGGCCTTGGGATTTACCGACTCAATTTTCCCCGAACTGTTACACTCCAGCAAACCGACAGGCATATTGTCGAACACCGCCTTGTCTTTTGCAGATGCCTCTTCCAGCGCTTCCGTCATGTTTTGAAAGGCTCGGTCGAGAGTTGCAATTTCGTCATTATTACGCGACAGTGCCATGTGGGTCTTAACTTTGCCCGCAGCGATTTTTGTGACACTATCTTCAATAATGGCCAGACGTCGAGTTATTCCGCGATTGAAGCTGATAACGAGTATCGCGGTGGCAAGAACATTTACAACAAACAGCCCGGCCAGCGAAAGTTTAACCAGATTCTTCATGTGTTTTTGCTGCGCGGGCGATACCTCCTTGTCGCCTCTATGACGAGTTCGAATTTCGCTAGCCTCCAGGCGAATATCTTGAAAGAGAGGTTGCAATTCGTTTGTGATAGTTTGTTCGAGCCGAAGAAATTTGTAGGAAGGCCCCTCGGACTCCACAAATCGCTTGCAGTTGATCAACAGTTCAATCAGCATTCGCGTATCGGCTTCTAATTTTGTTATATCGTCTTCGTCTCGTCGGCTCAGAGTTTCTTGAGCGCGCAGCTTCTTGAATCCTTCAGGCGCCTCGGCGGCAGCGCTTTCGAATTTCTGCTCCCACAGCGAACTCTTTGTCATCGAATACATGGTGAGAAACCTCACTGCCTCATAAAGTTGACGATCAACTTCTAAGGCTGTGGAGACTACCACCCGCGAATATTCGGACTTTTGTCCCTCCGCTTCGGCTTTCCACCAGAGGTAACTAAGCGCTCCAAACACTACCATTTGCAACAACAGTACGGAGACGAGAAAGATAAGACCCTTATGGAATAGTTTCATTAAAATCTGGTCTTTAGTGATTTCAAAATTATAAGCCACGGCTCAGTAATAAGTGTGGTTTCTCTTCACCGCAACGAGAACTTGATCTCTCAAGGCGCATTAGGCATGAAGACACTGAAACCGGAACTGTTGAAGACGAGTGAAGAAATCCGCAGTCCGCAAGGAGGCAAACATGGAAAAGCATCACCCTATGATTGCGACTTCTTCATTTTCTCTAGCGCTTGCCATGCTTGCTGGCCAACCCGACATACACTTTCAATGATGCTGGTGAGTAATCCGCAAACCACCAAATAAATCAGCGGGAAATAAAGCCACAATGCGCTCCATTCCGCTGGTATGTCACGCGAGAAAATCATCCAGAGCAAGTAGTAGGGCCCGATAATCCAGCGATTTGTGAATCGGCGGAAAATGCGAAAGTACCACCTGTTTTGAGACCGTGCCTCCTGCACGGCCCGAATATAAGATGGATCGGTGGGGTCGAGACGCAGAGCCTCTTCAAAATGAGTGCGAGCCTCACTTGCATCTTTTCTGATGGCTGCCCATCCCGCCTCAGCATATAACCGAGCATCTTCAGGATGCAGAGAGAGCGCTTGCTTCACCACTTCATCGGCATCAGCAGTGCGTCCCGACTGCCGAAGTCCATAAGCTTTTAGTCTCAAACAGCTTGCATGGGCGGGATCATAGCTGAGTGCGTGCTCTAGAAGCTGCAACCCCTCTTTCCATCGCACCTCGGCAAAGTGCAAATTTGCCATAACCATTAAGTAATCAGGATTTTCGGGTTCCTCCGCCAGAGCGGGCTTGATTGCCCTCTGCGCCTCTCTGAACCGGCCTTTGCTCGTATAGCCTAAAGACAAGACATAATAAGCATGAGTCCATTTCGGGTCGCACTTAATTGCGCTCTTGCTCTGTTCGATGGCTGTATCAACTTCGCCCAGATTGAAACTGCATGCAGACATCAGGCTTAAGGCCCGGGCTTCCTGCGGGCTTTGCGCCAGCACGTTGGTCAGCTCGCGCCGAGCGATGTCCCAGCGCTTTAACTCTATTGCAGCAAGTGCACGCTGATAAAAGTCTGCCTTTTCCACCGACGATCTATCGCCCTTTTCCCGCGAATTGCCAATTGCGTAGCAACCCGTCTTTCGTTCCATTGGTATTTACCTGGTATTATGACCTTTCTCCATATTCTTCGCACGTGGTCACGGGAGAATGCTTCTGCGGCCGGGTATATTTCGGAGAAGCAACGGTGCAAGGTCTCTCTGATGTCACTCGCGTTCGCCGCCGGGACGGTAATTGACGATCGCTATCAGCTCATCGAACAGCTAGGCGAAGGCGGCATGGGCACAATCTATAAAGCCCGGGAGCTTGGGCTTGAACGTATTGTGGCGGTAAAAATACTTCATCAGACACTTATTGGCGATAGCGAGCATAGCAGCCGCTTTATCCGTGAGGGAAAGGTTCTTGCCTCGCTGTCGCACGAGCATGTTTTGAAAATTTATCGCTTTGGTGTCTGGGCTGGTTCCTGGCCGTATATTGCCATGGAATATATAGCTGGACAAT
This sequence comes from Candidatus Obscuribacterales bacterium, assembly GCA_021732565.1. GTDB lineage: Bacteria > Cyanobacteriota > Vampirovibrionia > Obscuribacterales > Obscuribacteraceae > JAKFUT01. The sequence continues at coordinate 11,022 of JAKFUT010000085.1, read as the reverse complement.
CGTTGACACAGTTAATCCGTGGCGGGTCTGTCGCTATAGATAGGAGCTTGCGAATCGTGATGCAAGTGTGTGAGGCCATGGATGCTGCCCACAGCGCAGGCGTGGTTCATCGAGATTTGTCGCCCAACAACATTATGATGATAATAGGGGAGCAGGACCGGGCAAAAGTGATTGACTTCGGTTTGTGCTTTGTCAAACCGCAGGGGCACAGCGACGAGAAATTGACTGCCACGGGCATGTTAGTGGGCAGCGTGCACTATATGAGCCCTGAACAATGTTGCGGTTTGCAAGTAGACCTGCGCTCAGATATCTACTCTCTGGGATGCGTACTCTATCAATTGGTTACGGGGCAGACGCCATTCCATGCAGACAATCCGATCGCTCTGACGCGATTACATTCAACTGAGACTCCCGCACCGTTGGAACAATTCTTGCCTTGCGAAGAAATACCGAACGGACTTTCAAATGTAATTTTGCGAGCTATGGCGAAATCACCTTCTTCCAGATATCAATCGATGAGTGAGTTTCGCGCTGATCTCGAACTTGTCGCTGCGGGCGTCGGAAGGCAGATAGAAGCTCCGCAGTTAGCGAAAGATTTAAGGCGTGGTAAACAGAGCAGAAAACTTACCGGCGTAATGGTATCGCTAGCGGTGCTGTTCGCCGGCGCAGCGGGATATTTAGCGCTGAAAAAATCGGTTTTTCAGGATCTATACACTGCCGATATAGGCGACGGAGAGCAGCGGGCCACCATGCGCCGGCTTCGCCCGGCCTCGGAGATGCGGCATTATGCCAGGGACAAGAGTATTACATACTATCATTCATGGCTGAAGGCTTATGGCGATGAATTATCCATGGATGCCTGCCACGCCAGATCTGATCTTGCTCGTGAATTGGCCGCTCGGTCAGCGAAAGATCCTGAGTCCATCGCACTGCGCCAGCGAGCCATTTCCGACAGCCACAAGATTCTTAACCGAGCCCTCGCCGACAAGTGTGGCGATGAAGCTAATCTAGCGCTGTGCACAATCATAGATTGTCGGGGAGAGCTCGATCAGTTTGATAAATTGGAACCGGAACTTCGTGCGATCATCACGCGATTAACTGCCACGGAGAATACCGGCTTACTGCGATCTCTCAATACCGCACGTCGACAATTGGCTAAAATGGATTTAAACGGCAGGCACGATCCGCTGGATGCTTTGGTGCAGGTAGACGCCGCACTGTCCTTGGATGCAAAGTGCTCTATTCCACCTGATGAAAAACTGGAACTGCTCTCTTGCAGAGCATGGAGCTTACTCTTGCTGAAGAGGAGGGGTGAGGCGGAACTACAAATTAATGAAGCCTTGGCGTATGCGCTTAAGGAGGTACAGCTCGGTGAGTCCCAAAAAATAGACCTGATTAAGATAATTCTGCGCGCCGGCGATGCCAGTAAAGCATTGCGTGTCTGTGAGCAATTAGAGCCCGCTATATTGATTCGTTCACTTCCCGAGCGAATCGCCGAGTACTATCTTGTCAGAGCCGAAGCGTTGGGGACCCTTCATCGTTGGAATGACGCATATGAATTGCTGAACTCCAAAGTGATGACAGTGAATGCTCCATTGGCAATGATTCTGTGGCAAGACATGTGGACCTTCAATTTAAACGGGAGACTACATCGAGACAGCGAACTAATCTCGATCTTTAAATCGCTCATGAGGTCCCTGCCCGCTTCGTCCGAATCAGTCGAATCGGTAGCAAGTTATATTCGAAGTAATGCCGAAAATGCATTGGCACTTGAACAACGCAAAACTGCAGAAAGACTGGTGTGGTGCGTATATGCAATGCCGGAGTTCCGAAAATTGAGTTATTCGAATTTATGTTTGCAGTGTCTCGGTCATATCGCCATGCAAATGAGCCGGTTGGGCCGAACGAAGGAAGCCGAGGCTCTGGTGCAAAACGTAATTACAATATGGGACGGGCAACATCCCGGCGATTTCTATACCTGTGCGTCGTTGTATTTTTCCTATGCGGACATTTGCGCCCGCGATAAGCGCGGCGAGGAGTCAATTCAACTGTGCGACAAGGCACTGCGACTTTCGGTGGATGAGCGCAGAGATGCACGAGGACTGGTATTACTTCTTCAGCAAAAGGTCGGTAGCATGGTGACGCTGCATCGCAAGGAAGCGCGTGCAGTTGCGGCTGAGGCTCTGGCTTTATGTGACAAATATGATTTGGCACCGCAGTGTCGGGTTATCATCCATTCCTTCGTAGCCAGCTTCGAATTTGAAAGAGGCGATTACGCAAGATCCGAAGCTGGTTTGAAGGAAGCCTTGAAGGTTGTTAAAACAACACCTGCTCTTGGCCTTCGAACCGGTTTGTTGGTTTCATTGGGAGTCACTTACTGTAAGGAAAACAAGTTGGAGTTGGCCGCACAGTGCTTGGACACCTCAATTAAAGAAGCGCCGAAGAATTCAAATGATTGGAATAACGCTGTCGCTTCGTATATTAATTTGTGTCGTAAAACCAAAAATGATGCAAAGCTTGAAGAGTTGAAGCAATTAGCTAAGTCGGCAATAACCGATAGAGAAATCGCCCCTGGACTTCCCAACAGGTGAGTCGAATTGCTAAAGCTCACAAGGTACCAGAAAACTTGTAATGAGCACTTTGTGTTGCGGCGCTTAAAGGTCCATTAAATAGGTATCTCAGCGATCAGGCGTGGGCACCGTGTGGTACTCTATGACTCTTCCCGAACCTGAGGTGGCGATGCTGTGCCTCGTTTACGAATTTAGCGTCAAGGCGGAAATGGAAGAGAACTTCCGCTCTGGCTGGTGCGCATTAAGTGAGACTCTGGTCAAAACGCAAGGTTCATTGGGAGCTCGATTGCATCGCTCTGCAGATAACATTTGGATCTCGTATGCACAGTGGCCTGATCGCGAGTCTTGGCTTCATGGCGAACAGGCCATTTCAGAATTCCTGCAGAGCTCTAATTGGGGAGAGTGCTTACAAGGAGAAGTAAAGCTCCTGCTGCAAATGACGGCAACCGACGACTTACTGCAACCAGTTGCAAACTGCCATTCTTAATTCGAGGAACTATTCATGACTACCACTCAAACGGCCGGTGCACCGCTGTCTCAGTCTCAGCAGCGAAAAATCCTGGCCACCAGAGAGCAATTTCCGGCCCTGTCGCGCGAGGTAAATGGCAAGACTGCCGTATTTTTCGATGGTCCCGGCGGCACACAAGTGAGTCGGCGAGTAATAGACGCGGTCACCTCCTACTATGTCAACTGCAATGCAAATGCAGGCGGCGTCTTCATTACCAGTGAAGATACTGATGCGCTGGTTGAAAAAACTCGCGAGGCAATGTCTAGCTTCTTGAACTGTGACAAAGACGAGATTTTGTTTGGTGCCAACGCCACAACGATAACGTTCGCCGTTAGCAGAGCGATAGCACGCACGTTGAAGAGTGGCGACGAAATAGTAGTTACCACGCTCGACCATGACTGCAATGTTGCCCCCTGGAAGGCCTTGGAAGAGAATGGCGTCACTGTTCGCACGGTAGACGTAAACACATCTGACTGCACACTAGACATGAAAGACTTCGCTTCGAAGATTAATGAGCGTACACGTCTCATCGCCGTTGGTTTTGCCTCCAACGCCGTGGGCACCGTCAACGACGTAGCTGAAGTAATTCGAATTGCTCGTCGTGCGGGAGCCATGGTTTATGTCGATGCCGTGCATTATGCACCACATGCCCCCATAGACGTCAAAGCGCTCGACTGCGACTTCCTGGTTTGTTCACCGTACAAGTTTTTTGCTCCTCATTTGGGCGTGTTGTATGGCAAAGCGCAGCACCTGGAGAGAATTGTTCCCTACAAAGTAAGGCCGGCAGATTCGCGATCGCCATTTTGCTGGGAAACGGGAACTCAAAATTTTGAAGCGATTGGCGGCGTTCTAGCTGCTATTGAGTACATAGCGCAAATCGCAGATGATACCGGTGCTGCTTCTCTTCGTGATCGGCTCGCCCGCGCAATGACCGGCATTCGGGCATACGAAAAGACTTTGAGCGAACGCATGATACCGGCTCTCTTGAGTATTTCAGGTTTAGAACTCTACGGAATTACCGAAGAGTCCAAAATGGATTGGCGAACCCCGACGTTTGGATTTAATATTAAGGGCAGGCATCCTGAAGAGGTTGCGCGATATCTGGCGAAGAACGCTATCTTTTCATGGAACGGCAATTTCTATGCTCTTGGTCTAACTGAAAAACTGGGGCTGGAAGAGTCCGGTGGTATGGTGCGTCTGGGCTGTGTGCACTACAACACCTTTGAGGAAATTGATCGCGTTATCGACGTATTGCGCAACTTTGTTTAAACTGGACCCTGCTGAACATCGTTAATTCTACGCGACTCAGCGCGGCAATTATCCGAAAAACCTTTGGAGCGCCGCACTGATGGTCCCGGAAAGAAGCGGATTACACCCTAAGAATTGCCCGCGGTGCGCCAAGCTCGCCTGGTTGGTGCAGGCTCAGTGACATAACGGAAATGATGTCGTCATGTGCGAAAAAACATATCGCCTGTGGGATGTTTTCTACTTGACCATTTCGCCGGTGATGTTTTTCTCGAAAAAAATACCATTCCCGATGTCGTCAAGTAATCCCGGGGCTATCCCGTTGGCCACGGTCCCGGAAAGAAGCGGATTACACCCGAAGAATTGCCCGCGGTGCGCCAAAGCTCCGCCTGGTCGGTTCAGGCTCAGTGACAGAACGGGAATAATGTTGTCATGTGCGAAAAACATATCACCTGTGGGATGTTTTCTACTTGACCATATCGCCGGTGGTGTTTTTCTCGAAAAAAATACCATTCCCGATGTCGTCAAGTAATCCCGGGGCTATCCCGTTGGCCACGCTGAGCTTCAGCGCGAACAAGTTAACACAGCTTTGTGGCAGGCAAATACAGCATTAGCTCATGATCCCTTTCATCTGCGCGTTCCCTTGAACCCTCACTTTGAGAAGGCGGTATTGCTGTGCGAAAAGATTGAGAAAACGATGGCATATTTGAGTTGTTGGCGAATTGTTGGCGAGAAATTCTTGAATGAATCGAGAAGAAAGAAACAATGTTTGACTGGGGGCAAGGAAAAGAACTGATTCATCAGTATCTAACCAACCGCAAAAGAGTGGGAAAAGATTTTTTCGGGGCGGTTGAAGAAGCTTTGCTGTCTATCGCTGAACTTAGGAAAAGTCCATCGCTTGGAAAGAACCTTGGCGGCGCATATATGAGCCTGGCATATGCTCTGACAGGGCAGTGCAAAACGAAGGAAGCACTTGAAGCTTTTGAAAATGCTCATGCTAGCATCCAAAAATTCGAGAACCGAAACGATTTAAGTTGCCTGATCTCGATTGGAAAATTGTCCTTCGAACTCAAAATGTATGATCGGGCCGAAAAGGCCTTTCGCTCCGTTGTTGACGTTTTAGAAAGGGATCCCGATGAAGCTAGAGCTCCCGGTATTCAGACTGAAAGTTGTTGCGACTGCTTGCTAAGCATTTACAGGATCAAGAATTTTCCACTGTGCAAAGTTTACTCAACTAAGTGCAACAAGCTGAAGGCTGATCTTACCTCTCAGTGAAAACTCAAGCCGGCGTTCGTCGCGCAGAGTTTGAAGTAAAAACCGACCGGTGGTCCGATTCTCAAAACGGTTTGCATGCGATCTGTGGCGGTCAGCAAGACTGATTCCACTGACACCGGATGTAGTGACCGATATGCGGAATTTTGCGGAACCGCCGCTGTCCGCCTGTTGGACCAAGTGCTAGCAATGTTGTCGTGTAATGAGTTTCCAGGTTTTTTCTATCTCAGGAAACAAGAACGCCTCGCTATCGTCAATATCTTGAGCGCCCGATAAGCAGTTTTGTACCGAGTGAAGGACAAGAGGTCGCCCCTGTGAATCTGCTAATAACGACCAGAAGGGAATCACGTAAGTCGCAAATCACTTTATCGTCCATAAAACCGACAAGCGTGCTGGCAGTTTTGCCCCTGATCATGTTTTTTATCGGAATCGCAATCAGAGTGTATTATTGTGCCAACCACAGTTTTCTGTCATACGGTCACGATGCATTTGCACATGTCGAACACATAAGGTTCATTGCCACTGAAGGACGCCTTCCTCCGCCGGGTGCGGGTTGGGAATTCTATCAACCACCGGCATATTACTGGTGCTGCGGGCAGTGGCTCAGGTTCGGATTGTCAGCCGGGTTGACGGAAACAATGTGTCTTGAGATTCTGAAATGGTCAAGCTGTTTGTGTTCCATAATGGTACTTGCATGTGTTCTTGCTATAGCACGCATATCCTTTCCCTGTGAGAAACAGTTGCTAACTCGCACACTCTTTGTGGGGATGATCAGCGTTATCCCGGGAATGATCATGCTCTCGTCCCAGATCAATAATGATGTTCCAGCGCAACTCGTTTTGTTCGCAGGCATGGTGATGATCTGCCGATGGTGGGAGAAAAGTAGTAGATCGACGGTGGAGACCGGAACCTGGTTAACCTATTCCGCTTTGATCGCTCTGGGGATATTGACTAAAACCAACTGCATTCTTTTGCTACCCGTCGGATTTCTCTGCCTGGCGATAAAACGAGGAATTCCACTGAGAAAAAAGCTGGGGCTTGCGTCAATTACCTTAGTAGTATTGTCATTATGTTCCGGCTGGTTTGTGATTCCGCGGTTGGTTGCACAGAAGTCTGTAAAACAATATGTTATAGGTAATTACACCGGCATTCCGCAGTCTCTTGCCGTGCCCAATGACGCCCGGGCAATGTTTACCTTTAACCCGCTAGAAGTACTCAAATGTCCGTACAACGATTCCTGGTCGGACAATAACCGAAGACAATATGCACTGGAATATTTGTTTCGATCAACATTCTTCGGCGAATACAATTTCGGTGCACCACTTCTTGCGTTAGCCACAGTAATTCTCGGGAGCGCGCTTGCGCTTGTGAGCATGGGTTTGGCTCAGATGTTCATGTTCCTGGCGAAAGATTTCACTGCGACTCTTGATAAAGGCTTATTGCAGAGTTTCATTCCCCGCAGTGCTCTTGTTCCAATGAGCGCTCTGGCGCAGCCTCAGTCGAGCAAACGCAAAGTCGGGCCGATGACATTAGGGACTGATGCTCACAACCGACTGAGATCCGGTGCGGTCCGGGCAGAATCTATCTGTTATCGACTTTTACCCTTGTGGTCCTCTGCGATCGTGTTCTTCGCCGCTCTATTATTCAATCGAATGATTTATGCGTATTCAGTCTGTGGAGATTTTCGGTTCATCTCTCCCGTTGTTCTTGGTTTCACCGCAATGGTAGTGATGGTGCCAAATCAGGCCCGGCTTGCCACTTCAATTGTGGCGGCTGTATTCATGGTGTGCTGTTTCCTTTTCCTGCTCAAGATTTGACGAAGTAGACGGGTAGCGCTTGTCATCGTTGCTGCTCCACTGCCAAAATGAAATCCTTGCAAGTCTGGCGAGAAGGCGCCACCAAGGGAACCTGACCAAGTAAACTGTAGTGGTGGCGCTTGCCAGTACGCAAGCTACCACTGAGAGGGTTATCACCCCCGAAAGACGGGTGGCGAAACTACCTGACTAAATGGGGGCGAGCAGATGGGAAATTCTTTGTCAGCCATACGTGGAATTTTTTTCGACTTCATTGACGACCCCTGGAAGCACGTCGGCGAAGAAGAAAAATCCGCTCGGTTTTATGCAGACGGGCTTCTCGTCCTGGAAGAAGGAAAAGTGAAAGCTTTCGGTTCGTTCGCCGAACTATCGCTTCAATTTGGCGATGTACCGGTAACACACATTCCTGACCGCATAATCATGCCCGGGTTCATAGACGGGCACATTCACCTTCCCCAAACACGCATCCTGGGCTCATTTGGACAACAACTGCTGCCGTGGTTGTTGAAGTGGGTGTTCCCGGAAGAGAAGAAGTACAGCGATCCCGAATACGCCAAAGAGGGCTCCAGGCAGTTTTTTGAAAATTTACTTCAGTCCGGCACGACGACCTGCCAGGCATTTACAACCCATGATCCCGTTAGCACCGAAGCCTTTTTTGAGGAAGCGACAAAGAGGAACATGCGCGTTGTCAGTGGGCTTACCGGAATCGATAGATTCGCGCCTGAAGGCTCAATGGATACTGCGGAAAATTTCTACAGAGACTCCAAGCGACTGCTTGAAAAATGGCATAAGAACGGGCGCAATCTCTATGCCATCACCCCGCGATTTGCACTGGGCTGCACCCCGGAAATGATGAAAGTCTGTGAGCGACTGAAGAACGAGCATCCAGATGTATATATAAACACTCATATCTCTGAGACTCCCACGGAAACACGCGAATGCATTGAATACCATCACACCGCTGACTACCTGGCCGCTTATGAAAAATACAATCTTGTCGGTCCCCGATTCACAGGGGGACACGGCGTCTGGTTATCGGATGAGGAATTTCGACGGCTGGCTAGCTCTGGTGCAGCCATCTCTTTTTGCCCCGTTTCAAACTTGTTTCTTGGCAGTGGTCTGTTTCGATTGGGGAAAGCCAAAGATCCTCAACATACTGTAAAACTAAGCTTCGGCAGTGATGTGGGCGGGGGCAACCGATTCTCCATGATCAATGTGCTGGATGAGGCCTACAAGACTGGCATGTGCAATACCACTATTCTGGAGGGAAGGGTGGATCCGCGAAGTCAGGATCTCTCAGAGGCCGAGCGCAACAAACTTTCGCCTTACAGGGCATTTTGGTCTGTCACCCTGGGTGGGGCCGAATCGCTCTATCTGCAAGACAAAATCGGCAATTTCGATGCAGGGAAGGAAGCCGACTTTGTTGTGCTCGACTGGAAAGCTGGACCAAGAGCGATGACATGGTCGCAGTCTCGACTTGTGGAAGACCAACCTGCCACAGTTGAGGATGCGGCAAACTTGTTGTTCTCAATAATGATGGTCGGTGATGATCGCAGTGTTGATCAAACATGGATCATGGGAAACAAACTTTACTCCCGAACCAGCGGAGAACCGGCGCTGGCAGGTACGCGGTAATCAAGCGCCTCGCGAGTTTCCAATGAGAGCATCTTTATCGCGACTGACACCAACGGATGTCTTCCGTCAAACCAGTGTACGACAAAAGTATCATTCTCTCGGGGATCTTCCGTCTCCCGACGAGATACTTCTAGAACGAAGTGAAGTATGAAACGCCCTTTCTATTCTTTATGTCGGCCGCACTGTATCATTAATTTGCTTTCTTTGTTAGCCGGTTACTGTATGTCACGTACCGCCAATATTGCAAGATGCGATGGGGCTCCGGCATCGGCTGAGCTTGCACATTCCGGATTGCAAATTGAATGTGCAATTTTTTCCGTTTGGAAAAAAGCATGGATATGTATCTTGCTGCTTCATTTTTCGCCGGGTTCTCAACTGGTCTTCGGCGCTGAATCTTTTGTCGACATAAAGCTCACGCCAGACAGTCATGGTCATGCAGAGGAAAATGGGGAATTGCGATCAGATGCTCTTGAGACTGCTGAGATTTTGCGCATAGTTCCCTACGTTCAGCAGATTCGATTGGCAAGACAATCGGCAGCAGACCAGCCCGGAACGATGTCTCGAGCCACTCTTTATGCCAAGTACTTGTGCTTACTGCGCATTCTTGCAGCGCGCGAAGAGGTCCGCAAATTTGTGGTGGCACTAAAACGAGATCTGGCAACTTCCTACGTCGCGCTAGATACGCTGACGACCAGGAATGATGTCGCCCAAGACGTAAATAATTCCCTTAATTTTATGCAGTTCGGAATAATAGGCATCGTAAAACAAAGCTTGCTGATAGAGAAAAAATTTGCTGTACCGCCCTATTTGCTTACCACTGCAAACGCTGTGGGAACAGGATCGGCTGCATTGAATCTTGCCATCCCCTCGCTTTGCGGGAAGAAGGTGACTGAACCGCGAAATACCTTCGCTGATTTTCTCGATCTCAATTACAACCCGCCCGATGCAAATCGAAGCTGTCTGTGGCGCTTCTTAAATTCACCGATTCCCGGTGGCGATAAAACGCTAACTCGCAGGCAAATACTGCTCAAGCACTTCACCGCATTTCAGGGGCTCAATCTCAATAACAAGCGCTATCTCAAGAAGCTGACAGCATCGCCACGGAACTGCGAAATTCTGCTGGAACACGCCAACGTCGTTGCCCATAGAATCAGCCTTTTGTTCGACCTGCGGTCGCACGTGGAGGAATTCGATCTGTCACTGTACGAGTTGCACAAATCGATAATCTCCAACTAACCGCCGCCCTTGAAATGTTGCCACCAAACTGATGTAGCTAATTGAACTTGAAGAAAACTCATGCGAATCAACAAAAATAATGATTCGTTTAGCGTTGGAAACGCTCTACGAATCGGAGAAAGGAAGAAAGCCTGCTATATTCTGCTATGCCTTGCGTTGGTTTCGTCGTTCCAATTGCAGTTTTTGTCACTGGTCCTGGCCGCCGATACTGTTGACAGTGTAAAAGGAAATGCATCTGATAGTGCGGCGCAGAGAATAGCTCTGGCAAATCCGGACCTTGTGCTCTCGGTCGGAGCCAGAGAAGCTGCCGAATTGTTGGGCATCTATGACGCGGCGCAGCGTTTCTTTTCTCTTCGAAAAGCTGGTTGGAAGAAAGATGGCGATATACCCGGCGACGAGGAGTTGGGTCTACAGGTTCATTTGCTGGACAAGATTACCTGCGCTTCGCTGGAGGTAAGAGTAGTTTCAGATAGAATTGACCGCGAACTCTCCTGGTCATACACAAATCAGGGTGGAATGCTTGCTAAGCGGCAACGTAATCTCAACGACCTGTTCACTCTCAACTTTATGCAAGGCGGTATTCTTGGTACCATTGCAGGACAACAAAACCTTCTTCTGAAGACTGATACAGGTAACAAACTATTGCTCGTTGCAAGCGCAGTCGGTCTGGCATTATCATCTGTTTCTCTTGTATATAGCAAAACAGGCCATCGCAAGATCGATGGCGGGGCCACTGTTCTGG
>JAKFUT010000240.1 GCA_021732565.1 Candidatus Obscuribacterales bacterium | reverse complement strand
TGCCATTTCTCCAAATCTTGCAAAATTTGTACGGCGCCAGTGAAAAGCTCACCAGCGACGCCCCTTTCATCGAATCTGTCTGGATTCCCGACGGCAATACCCAACGAAGGCTGATCGATGGTGGCGCTGAATCAAGATGGCGCATTCTCGGGTTGCAGGAGCCGAAGTCCCTCGCGGGCGTGTGGCATCAGACCCCTTGAGTCCTCTGGTTCAGCGATGGGCCGGCGTGGTTCGTCAAAATGTCAATTGGACATCGACGGCGAATTTGTTTTCCTTTTCCCCCTAATTCGATGGTTTCTTCTGTAATCGATACTTCAGGTTCGCTGAGTTTTGTGAATGGAAATCCAATTGACATATTGGTGTTCCAGACTTCTATGATCAAGATGTGGCAGCAAGGTTTATCCATTTACGCATCGTTGCACCCATTACCAGCCTGCCGCCTGACACCATACTCGCATCGTTTCTTATAGCAACAGGGTGACCACATGTTCACTGAAGGGACTTTCCAACTTGCTCTAGACAAGTATAGACAGGGGAATTTTGTCAGTGCGAATGAGACATTTCGCTACATCGTGGATGTTGCACCGGAGCAATGGGAGGCGCGCCTATATCTGGCAATGACACAGATCCAATTGGGTGACCACCATTCAGGCCTCAGCAATATGCGCCATCTGCGTGATAATTGTCCTGATGTTGCAATCCGATCGAAGGCTGAATTATCGATTCGCACTATTTCGACGATGCTTTCGCCTGCGGGAAATTCCTCGTTTAGTGCCAGCGGCGCTGCGGCGTCATCTGCTGCAAGTGTGTCTTACGATCATCTTGATGATGACGAAGAAGTTGACATAGAAGTTGTATGGAAAAGCGGCAGTAAGAAAACACCCGTTCAACCCAAGGCGGAGACAAGCTTCAGACCAAAACGCCGGTTCTTCTGGCAGCGTTAGAACTTGATCTAAATCTCATTGCGGAGCCGTTAGCTCTGGTCATTGGACTGCGTAAGTATCCAGGAGCGCGTAAACCGGTGTGCAACGCGGACAATTTCACAACAACTAATAGAGGTGATTGAGACGCCTGCGGCCGCTTAATATATCGGCTTGCCTGACCAGTTCTCTGAGTCGGTTGGCGACAGCGGACATAAATAGAATTTAGAATCACAAACGACGAAGTCGGTATTAGTTACATGATGCGGCAGGGGCACGGTAACAGACCAGGCTACGGGCGGGTTCCCTTCATCTTTCGTTTCATAAGCGGTTCTTGCGCTTCAGCCGGGTGCGTGCTGGAGCAAGCGGGCATGACCCGTAATGATCAGTGCGCCGCGCCGCACCGCCCGTGTCTGATACTAACTCGACCTAAGGAAAACTCGCTTATCATTCGCTTCATGGAAGTCCGGTACTGACACCGGTGGGGAGAAACTATCCCCCCGGTCGTGACGTTACCTTACCGGCCTGGAAAAAATTTTGTGTGCCGGCCGAAGTGGCCGAGTTTCATTTGACAGTACTACACCGGTGTTCAAAAATGCTCTTGGCAGGCACCACGAGCGGTGACTGATCTGGTGGCAAGGATCTTCGGGCTTTTGGCACAGAGCGCGCGATCTTTTGAAAATTTTGTTTGTGCAATTGATCACTTGCAGCTATTATAGCGGGCAGAAAGGAGCGTGCCAGGTGGAAACGCAAAAATCATTAGCCGAAACAAACGCAGTAGCATCAATTGCCGATCATGAGGAGGCGATAGCTCTTCAGGGGCTCGAAGACCTGTTTCAATGGGCATCAGAGATGGTGGCTGATGGTCTTGATGGACGCACCAGGCGAGCCAGAGAGCAGCGCATCAAATCAAAAGTATTAACGGTCATTCATCAAAACGCCGTAACGCAAGCTAAGTCCAAATATATTGATGAAGTAAACTACCTGCACAGAAGATTGATTGCATTGCAATCGGTGGTTGCAGAAAAGCTTGAAGAGGTTGTTGTCCTTCGTCAAGTTATGCTTACTCAATATCAATCGCTTCAGCGTGTGCCCGAGCTGGAAGAGAAGGTTCGCGTTCTGGAAACAGAGCGTATAGATCGTAGAGTTGTCGATGCCCAGCAAAAACAACTGCATTGTTTGATCGATCAACTTCAAAGAGAGCTTGCGCGTTACGAGCAAGCAGACGCAGATATCGAGAGACTAAATGAAGAATGCCATCAGCTAGTCACCGCGTTAGCGCGGGTGAAGGCAGAGCGTGATTTTCTCGAAGAACTAGTTGAGACTTGCGAAACCGAAAACAGTCGGTTGGCTGGTCTTCTTAGAGAGTGTCGCGCCGAGCTTCAAGCGTTGAAGAACCGCCGATGGTGGCATCTCTTCTTGCCGGCAAGAACGAAATAGTACGTTACGAATCTTTCGTAACATCAGTTTTGGCTGGCTAAAGTGCGTTGCACTTCATGCGATAGCTATGAGGTTACCGCGCTAAGCATTGAACTGCCTGAATTGGCAACTCCACTCGGTATCCGGGCAGATATTTGTCCCCACCAGTCATTTAACGTATTGCGGGCCAATTTACCATTCATTATCGCTATGCGTCTCAGGCGCTCTCGTGTATTCATGTTTAACCCAAACTCGATTGCATGAGCCATTTGTGCCGAGTTTTCCGGATGTAAACGAATGGCCTCGTCTCCCAGTTCATGCCAGGCACCGGCTCCTCCAGAAAGGGCTAGCGCCCCCGGCCTTCGAATCTGCGATGCGACAAACTCCTTGGCAGTAAGATTTAGTCCATCTCTTACGGGATTCACAAGCATGACGGCCGCATCACGATAGATCACCGACAATTCGGCACCGGTGCAGGGTTTCTCAACCCAGATTAGCGGGGACCAGGAATCGGTCTTCCATCTATTTTCCAGCGCCGTCGCTTCGAACTTGCATTGGTTCCAATATTGATCAAATGCCGGCAACCCTGGTCGAGTTCGACCGCAAATCTGCACGAAATGCACCTTTTCCTTCATCTCGGGTTTCATTTCGAAAAATTTGTCGATGGCCCGGAAGCGCTCAACGACGCCTTTTGTGTAATCTGCTCTATCTACAGAAAGTACGTACGGAATGTCGCCATGTAACCATGCGAACTCTGATCCGTGCAGCCGAATCTGAGGAATCAAGGCCGACGATTTCCAGAATGTGGGATCGATACCCAGCGGCGCCGTAATTACCGCGGTTGTGCGACCGGCGACAGCCCCGTGTCGACCGGTCGTCCATGGCAGCGCGTCTTGTTGCGCCACGCCCCGTGTTACGGTAGCCGCCTCAAAATCTACATGCACTCCGGGCACATTCTGTTGCACAAAGTTCAAGAAATTTTGAGCGTATTCCATGGTGTGGAAGCCGAGAACCTCGGCTGATACCAAACCTTTTGCAATCTGACTCAGTTGTCGGACATGCTGCGGGGCCACATTCTCAGGCCACGGAATGTGCCAGAAAACCAAAGATTTAACTCCCGATCGTTCTAACAGTTCCGGGACAATTGCCATCTGATAATCCTGGACGAATACGGGATGGTCATGATTTGCTGATCGGTCCGCCAGTACGTTTCTGGTGATAATGCGATTAGCTGTAATATAGAGTTTGTGATCGTCTGCTCGGTAGTTAGCAAATTGCGGAAGATCATGCATAACTGGCCACAGGAATTCGTTGCAGTAACGGTAGTGACCGTCGAGAACTGCTCGGGAAATGGCGCTCAGGTGACGAGGCTGTTCGTCGATATCATCTGTCGCCTGCAGGTCTGCACCAGACAGGTGCCACCACGTTGCACTCTTCAGGTCTTGTTGGCGCCACAGCAATGCTAATGCAGAGGAGACGCCTCCTGCCATGCCCGGACCTCTGTAAGAAATGATGTTCATCGATCTCTGCTCCCGGATCTGTCGCGGTTCGTTCTAAAACAATCGGTCAGGCTGCCGGAAAATTCGGAGCCGGGCGGCCGACGGGGCTCAGTAGAGCACTTTTGACCAGGGTTAACCGGTTGAATACTTTTTGAGCATTGCTTAATCGTGGCATCAATATGACCGCAGCCGGTTCCAGTTTTGGTGCCTGCTCTGCTCGGACCGATCGTGCTTTGCCAGCCGCGCAGAACTCGGATAATTGCTTAGTGAATACTTCGCTGGCTGATGTTTGTTTTCTCGACTCGATTCTTGTCCGCACTGCGGATTCATCTAAATGATCGAGAAATGCAGTCAACCGAATTTCGAGAAGCCGCTTGAACTCAGGGCTCAACTCGGACAGCGGATATTCGTATACATAAGCTGACATTTCGGTGCACCTCCATCGCTACTTTGAAATATATTCTCTTTTCCGGTTAGCCCGCAATCCAGCAATGAAGTCATCAATTCAATAGGGTAGGTTGCTCAATTAGCGACTCCCTCTAAGTAGGTACGGCGTCGATGTGTCGTTGCAAAGTGTCCCGGGAAATGTGCTGCGGACGTGCCTCTCGAACCCGGCGCAATGCACGATTTTGAGCAGGAAACGCCCGTACCGGAAGGGTACCCCTTCCGGTACGGGCAAGGGAGCAATGTACGCGCACCTGTCCACACTTAATGACACCGTGCGTTACCGCCGCCGCCCGAGTCGCAGTATCTTTTTCAAGACAGACCGGTGATGTGTCAAGTGGGAATCCAGCCACCGGCGGAAGTATTTTTTCGCACATGACGAAATCATCCCGGTACGCCAACATGAAAGGCTCGCGCATTGCACCGCAGGCGGAAGGCGAGAGCCGCATCTGCTCTATGGCAACGTTGATCGAGACACCCGATAAGAGATTGATTCGTCATGATGCAGGCGCGAAACTTCCAGGACCGAGTCCGTGTCACCAACTTGTGAGTGCTCGGTCTCGGCCCTGAAATGTCTTTGCTTCTTTTATCCAGGAGATAGAAAAACTTCAATAATCTGTTATCAGTGTACGCTTCTCAAATTGTTAATTAGCTGGCTTGAAGGTTGTGGCGCGGCGACGACAATGTTGGCTGCAATTAGGCGCCACCAATCGGTTAACGTATTGTCGGCAAGCCTCAGCTTCATCTTAGTGATTCGTCGAGCACGCTCAGCCTGGTTCATCTCCAACCCGTGAGCAATGGCTGCCGCCATCTGAACTGGATCCGATGGTTCCAGTCTGATGGCCTCATCGCCAAGCTCGTGCCACGCGCCCGCTCCGGCAGAGAGGGCTAATATTCCCGGCTTTCGCACCTGCGACGCCACAAACTCTTTAGCGGTAAGGTTGAGACCGTCTCTTACAGGATTCACCAACATGACCGCAGCATCGCGATAAATTCCTGATAGTTCTGCACTGGAGCAAGGTTGCTCTATCCACATCAAAGGCGACCAATGATCTGTGCGCCATTTTGATTCTAATTTTGCTGCTTCAACTTTGCATCGATGCCAGTAAGCGTCAAACGCTTCCAATCCTATTCGAGTTCTTCCGCATATTTGTACAAAATTGACTTTCCCTCGCCACTGCGGATTTAGATCTAGAAATCGATCGATGGCGTGAAACCGTTCTATGACCCCTTTTGTATAATCGGCTCGATCCACGGAGAGCACATAGGGGGTGTTCTGATGCAACCAGCTGAAATCATGGGAGTGCAATCTTATTTGCGGAATGATTGCCGAATTTTTCCAGAATGTGGTGTCAATTCCCAGTGGCGCCACAACAACAGTTGTAGTCTTTCCGATCGGATCGCCCTGTTCGCCTGTAGACCACGGTAACCCCGCATCGAGCGTGGCACCGCGCGTAACAGTGCCTTTTTCAAAATCAACCAGTACTGCGTGCAGATTTCGATGCACGAAGTGCAAGAAATTCTGCGCATACTCTTCTGTATGAAATCCCAGAACCTCTGCCGCTACTAAGCCTTTAGCCACTTGTACAAGCTGCGGGATATGCTGCTGCTCGACGCTTCGCGGCCACGGAATGTGCCAGAATACCAGCGTTCCTATCGACGAGCGCCCCAGTAATTCTGGAAGTAAAGCCATCTGATAATCTTGAACGAATGCTCTATGTTGATGATTTGCCAGGCTATCGGCCACAATGGATCTTGTGATAATCCGGTTGGCTACTACATAGAGTTTGTGATCTTCCGCTCTATAACGCGCATATTCCGGCAAATCATGCATTACAGGCCACAAAAATTCATTGCAGTAGCGGTAATGTCCCTCTACTACTTCTTTGGGAATACCGATCAATTCACGAGGCTCTTGTTCCATTTGCTCGGCGGCGTGCAAATGAGTGCCAGACAGATGCCACCATGTTCCCGTTGTTCGCACATGTTCCAGCCATAACCGTGCCAGAGCAGAGGAAACTCCTCCAGCCATTCCAGGACCTCGATAGGAAACTATATTCATCGCCGACCTCCTGGTACCCCATGCTCTTCTTCCATTGAGATACCTGTCCGCTCTTCGCCAGATGTCTAATCAAAACCTTCAATTGCGGCTCTACGGCTCTAGTGGAAGAGAAGCAGTTTACAGGCCAGAGAAGCAAGCCTCCGCGAGCCTTTGGACCGTCGGCACTTCTACCCGGGCCTTGCAACGGAGTTGGACCGACAAACCAAGTGACATCGTTTATCAGGCTGCTGGTATGTTGGCGCCTGTTCTGCGAAATCTGTATAGAGACTGGTTTGCTGTGGTAGTAACCATTGCTTTTCGCGGCGAACGTGCACGTACTGAAGCTTCATCGAGGTAATCGATAAAACTGGTCAGCTGAATTTCAAGTAGTCTTCTCATATCAGGACTCAATCGGGATAGCGATTGCTCACTTGCATAGGCTGACATCTTCCTCACCTCCATCGCTACTTGAATGGTATTGGCATGGGCGGTTAAACGACAATCCAGCATTGAAGCTATCAAATTTGTAAGGTAGCCCGGGCATTTTGCAGTACCTCGAAATAGGTATCCCTCGCGGGTTCGTTCCAGCCACCGTCAGGACGCCAAAAGCCCGACCAGCCCCATCGGCGCAAGCAATCATCACTGTCTGACAGAGTCGCTTGTTGTCCCAAGGCATCGAAAGCCCATGTTGGAACATCAAGCGAAATTGTTTCGCAGTTTGATATTAAATGCTAGAAAATTCACAAATTGTCTTCTGCAAGAGCGACGTCTGATTTCAGTTTCCGGGGCTGATAACCATTGCTACAATTGGGTTTGCCGTAGTGCCATTTTTCGGGCGTGTTAATTGCACAGACTTTGCGGCATAAAATCAATCACACATACGGCAGGCGATTTCCCGGATGATTCCACAAACTCGGTAAACAGCTACATTTTCAGCTCTTGCGCAGATGAGGGATACCTATTTGGAGTTAATACAGCAACCCGGGTATTGAGTAAGGTTATTTTACTGCCGGTAGATATCCGATAAATCGACGGTTAGTAACAGAAAAGTGTTGTTTTCGCCGACTGGAAACCTTTTCGAGCTTGCGTACAACTTATAGATCGTGCGGAAGGCAAGCATTCCACAATCCCCTATTATGCGGATTTCCAACCTGTACCCCGGGAAACCCCGGATCGATAGATGTGATAATTGGAATTAGAACCTGGAGAAATTTAAGAGAATGGCCATGACGCAAGCCGATGCGGCGGACGTTTATGCTCGGCAACTACTAAAAGGCCTCCGTTTGATGGCTCGTGGTGACGTTTCGGTGAGGCTGCCCCTGGACGGAACCGGGTTGAACGGGGAAATTGCGGATGCTTTCAACGATTGTATGGATGTGTTTCAACGCACCGTGGAAGAATTGCATAGAACATCGACTTTGGTCGGAAAAGACGGAAGGGTTGCACAGAGAGCTTCTGTGGGCAATGCTACCGGAGGGTGGTCTTGTTGTATTGGTTCAATGAATGAACTCATTGAAGATATAGTACGGCCGACAAAAGAAGCCGAACGAATTTTGTGCGCTGTAACGAACGGTGATTTGCAACAACGAATGCCGGAAGAGATTGACGGTGTACCATTACGCGGGGAATTTCTGCGGTTGGCAAGAATTATTAACTCGATGCTTGAGCTGCTAAGTTCGGTGGCCTTGCAAGTGAGGCGAGTTACACAAGAAATTCGAGAGGGCCGCTTGAGTTCGCAACTGGAGATTGACGGCTTAGGTGCCTGGGCGGATTTGAGCGATAGTGTCAATTTCTTGTGCAACAATATCGCCGAACACGTTGGCAATTTAGTGGATGTTTCGTCGTCGATAGTGGCCGGAGAGCTTTCGAAAAGAATTCCAGAAAATGGGCGTGGTGAAATTCTTGAGCTGCAGCAGGGAGTGAACAAGATGATCGCTCTTTTGGCAGCGGTTGCAGCAGAGGTTACACGGGTAGCGCATGAAGCCGGCGTTGACGGCATACTGGGTGGTCGGACCAATGTGCCTGAGTCCCGGGGATCGTGGAAAGATTTGACTGACAGTGTGAATTTACTGACGGAAAATTTGGCCACGGAGGTGCGCGGCATAGCAGAGGTAGCTACAGCAGTCACCACTGGCGATCTTACAAGGTCCATTACGGTTGATGCCCGGGGTGATGTTGCTGCCTTGAAGAACAACATCAACGAGATGATTCTCAATTTGAGAAGGACCATCGATAAAAACAGGGAAGAGGACTGGGTCAAGACGAATCTGGCCAAATTTGCGCAAATGCTTCAGGGGCAGCGTGATCTTCCGGCGGTAGCAAATCTCGTGCTGTCGGAACTTTCGCCGCTGATACATGCTCAGCACGGACTCTTTTTCATCAGCGAAACAGATACTGAATTCGAGCCTCGCCTGGTGGGAAGTTACGGCTATGGATCTTACGGCACAATCCCGAAAAAAATGAATTTGGGGCTGGTCGGCCAGTGTGTCTCTGATAAGCATTCTTTATTGATTACGGATGTGCCGGCCGATTACATCAAAATCTCATCTGGTCTGGGAGAAGCTTCTGCTATCAATATAATTTTGCAGCCGGTGATATTCGAAGGTCAGGTTCGAGCAGTGATTGAGCTTGCTTCATTCAAACCGTTTAGCAAGATGCACCTGAGATTTTTTGAACAACTCACCGAAAGTATCTCAATTGTTGTGAATAACATTGGAGCGACGACACGCACTGAAGAGTTGCTAAGACAATCGCAATTACTGGCACGAGAACTGACCCAGACAAATTTGAGGCTTGAAGAACAAGCCAGTACTCTCCTTCAATCTGAAGCCTTGTTGCAGGATCAACAGGAAGAATTGCGGGAGGCTAATGCTGAGCTTCAAGAGAAGGCTGCACTATTGAGTTTGCAGAATACAGAAATGGAGCGCAAGAACAGAGAAATTGATCATGCCCGATTATCCCTGGAAGACAAGGCCGGGCAATTGGCTTTAACGTCGCGCTATAAATCTGAGTTTCTGGCAAACATGTCTCACGAGCTACGCACACCTCTTAACAGCTTGCTAATTCTCTCAAAATTACTGGAGGAGAACGCCGACGGCAACCTGAAGGAGAAACAAGTAGAGTTCGCAAAGACGATCCATGCCTCCGGCACCGATCTGCTCAATCTTATCAATGAGATACTCGATCTATCAAAGATAGAGTCCGGCACCATCACCCTTGATTTGTGTGAGATAAAGATTAGCGATCTGGTTGAATCTGTGGACAAGGGCTTTCGTCAACTGGCGGAAACTAAGGGACTCAACTTTACTATCGAAACCGACAATGCCGGTGCTTGTCTTTATACTGACGCCAAGCGGCTGTATCAGGTGCTCAGGAATCTTGTCTCCAATTCCATTAAGTTTACAGAATCAGGTTCCGTCACTGTCACCATTTCCGAGCGCCGCCGCGGGTGGGCACCGGACCATCCTGTTCTATCCCACAGTGATTCCGTTCTTGCTTTTGCCGTTCAAGATAGCGGTATTGGCATTCCGGCAGACAAGCATCGGTTGATATTTGAAGCATTTCACCAGGCCGATGGTACAACTAGCCGGCGGTTTGGTGGCACGGGGCTGGGATTGTCAATCAGTCGCGAGCTTACTCACTTGCTTGGCGGCGAGATCACCGTGTCTAGTACTCCAGGCAAGGGAAGTCTCTTCACTTTATTTTTGCCGCGTAATCATGTGGAACAACCGAACATGCGTTCTTCCACGGGTACTGTTGAGCTGCTCCCTCAAAGAATCCTGCACGAGGAGAAAGTAGATGCCGTCATGGCACGAGCGGCAATAGCTGATGATCGCGACGAGATTTCGCCTGGCGATCGTGTAATTCTTCTTGTAGAAGATGACCCCGGTTTTGCGCGAGTCCTGATCGAGCAAACCAGGTCGCACAATTTTAAGGTTCTTGTTGCTGAAGATGGACAAACCGCATTTGCTCTTGCTTGCAAATTCAATCCTGATGCAATGACTCTCGATATTCATTTGCCCGACGTTAACGGATGGTCGCTCCTCGATCGCCTCAAGCAAGATTCCCGCACCAGTCACATTCCCGTTCAAGTGATCTCCATCGACGATCGACGGGTAAAGGGCTTGAAATTGGGAGCTGTGGGCTATTTGCAAAAGCCAGTCACCAAAGAAGTTCTCGACCGGACTATCGATGACTTGAAGCGGTTTCTAGAACGCTCAAAGAAACGCTTGCTAATTGTTGAGCCGGAAAAGACAGAGAGAGAGAGGCTGGTAAAGCTGATTGCCGGTGACGATATTGAAACGGTTGCTGTTTGTAACGCAGCGGAGGCGATGAAGGCATTGTCCGGTTGCCAATTTGATTGTGTAGTTTTAGATCTTGAGTTGCCCGATACAAAAGGAATAGAGCTGATTCGAGCGTTGGCAACGAAATTGAATCTAGCGCACCTTCCCGTTGTGATCTTCAATAAGCATCAGTTGAGTAAGAGTCAGGCATCCGAGTTATCGGCGGTGGAAGATGCAGTAATAGTGCAAGATGCTATCTCACCGGAGCGACTGCTGTGCGTGACAGCTACTTATTTGCATCGCTCAGAGTCAAGCATGAGTGAAGAGACTTGCAAACTCATCGCCGAATCGCGTAACAAAAACCCCGGGCTGAAAGGGAAGCTGGCGCTTATAGTGGATGATGATGCACGTAATATTTTTGCCCTGGCAAGCGCTCTTGAACGTCATGAAATGGGTGTTCTTTTCGCCGAAACTGGTTCGGAAGCGCTAGAGCTGCTTAAAGACCAGAAGGTGGATATAATTCTAATGGATGTGATGATGCCCGAAATGGACGGGTATGAGGCCATCGGCAGAATTCGTTCTGTGCCAGGTTGTGCCACCGTACCCGTAATTGCTCTTACCGCCAACGCCATGAAGGGTGACCGTGACCGTTGTCTAAGTGCGGGGGCTTCTGATTACATTTCCAAACCAGTGGATACGGAGCAATTAATGTCACTTTTACGAGCATGGCTGATCGATTGATTTGAAGGAGTTGGGTTAATGGCTGCGGCGAATCCGGCAATACTCTTAGTTGATGACCAACCGGCGAACTTAATGTCGCTTAAGGAAATATTGCGAGACCCTGAGCTTGACCTGGTAACGGCTCGTTCCGGTCAGGAAGCTCTCAAGCTAATCTTAAAACGAGATTTTGCCGTGGTTTTGCTCGATGTGAACATGCCCGACATGGATGGCTTCGAGACAGCGAAGCTCATTCGAGCCCGCGATCGTTCAAAACACCTGCCGATTATCTTTCTTACGGCAATGTATACCGACGATCTATCTGCCGCGCGCGGGTACTCGCTCGGCGCGGTCGATTATATCTTCAAACCCTACGTTCCCGAGATTTTGCGCTCTAAAATTGCTGTGTTTGTTGATCTTTTCAACAAGACTGAAGAGATTCGCCGTCAGTCTATTCTGATGCGGGAGATGGAGCAACGGGAGTACGAAGGCAGGCTGGTTGAGCAGCGGCAGCGTCTGGAAGCTCAAGCAATGTTAATGCGGGAAGAGCATCGTATCTCTCGTTCCATTCTTGAACATGCGCCTATTGGCATTGCAAGATTAGATCGCGGCGCCACCTTGATCGAGGTGAATGAAGAGTTTGCTCGCCTTTTCAAGCGAGATAGAGATTCTCTAGTCCGCAGGAATCTATTCGATGCGGTACCCTGTTTGAGGGAAGAGAATATTATTCAGGCCCTTACAGAGAATCAGCCGTTTTTCAAAGAAGGACTGAAGGTCAACGGCAACTTATCGCCGTTAGAAGAAAAGCCCGAGCGATATTTCGATCTGGCAGTGTGGCCGATTGAGGGCCGAGACATGAAGATATCGGGAGCCGTTCTGCTCGTTGTGGATGTGACGGAACGTACCCGTTTGAGCCAGCAGCGAGATGATTTTGTCGCCACGCTGGCCCACGATTTGCAAACGCCGGTTATAGCTTCAGACCGGGCGCTGGAACTACTACAAGAAACTTTGCAAGAAAGGCTCTCCGGCGAGCAACTGAAGTTGGTTTCCATGTTGCGGGATAATAATCGCACACTGCTCAATATGATTCAGTCTCTCTTAGAGATTTACCGATACGAAGCGGGAGCACAGCCGTTATACTTTGATGATGTAGACTTGCAATTGGTTGCGGAAACATGCGCGCGTGATCTTACGCCTCTGGCGGAGAAACATGGCATTCAAATAAGCGTAAACGTCCCGTCAAACACTCACAGGGTGACTGCAGACAGAGTCGCTGTAAGGCGAGTAATAGTAAATCTTGTCGATAATGCAATTAAGTACACGCCAAGGGGGGGGCAGATCGATATTCGCGCACAGAACCTCGATGGTCGAGTAAGTCTGGAGATAGTAGACACCGGCATTGGCATCAGCAGCGATGCACTGCCTCGGTTGTTCAATCGTTACTGGCACCGGGCTGATAAGAGTCTGGGAGATCGCTCGCACAAGCAAAGTTGCGGACTCGGCCTATATCTGTGCAAGCAAATCATCGACGCGCACGGTGGTCGGATCTGGTGTGAAAGCCAACCAGGGCACGGATCCAGGTTCACGATAGAATTTCCCTGTGCTGCCAGATCCTTGCCTGCGGTGACGCAAACCGTCGCCTTCCTTCCAGCGGTGATCTCAATTGCAGATCCGCCGGACGGGCCCGTTACGGGTATTACTGCCGACCAAGAGGAGGACATCAGATGCCAGACCAAGACCAAGACGTCATTGGGGTAATGATAGTTGAAGATCATGAATTTACTCGGGTCGGGTTGAAGCTCAGTCTTGAACAGGCATCTAACTTGAAAGTAGTTGGTGAAGCTTCTGATGGAAAAGAGGCGGTTGAGCTGGCAAACTCGGTGCGTCCCGACATAGTGATAATGGACATTGAACTGGCCGAGATGAACGGTATCGAGGCGACCAGACAAATTCGCCAGAACTTACCGAATTGTCGCATCATAATGCTTACGTCCCACACCAGTGATGAAGAAATTTTTGCGGCACTGGGAGCGGGAGCAAACGGCTATTGTTTGAAAAAAACCTCGAGCAAGGACCTGCTAAATGTAATAAGAACGGTAGCTGGCGGTGCCGTGTGGCTTGACCCCGGCATTGCAAATAGAGTGTTATGTGCCTATGCTCCCGGAGCACCCGGACCGACCGTTCGCACCAAGTCGAAATCCGGAAACGCTTCGCTCTCTCCACGGGAGACCGAAATCTTACGCTTGGTGGCAGCGGGTCTGAGCAATCAGCAGATTGCCGAGCGGCTCTGTATCGGGCTTGAAACAGTGAAAACGCATATGCGTCACATCATGGAAAAATTGATGGTTTCAGATCGCACTGAAGCCGCTGTTAAAGCGATGAAGCAAGGCCTGGTCTAATGAGCGGCAAGGGAACCAGGAAAGAATAGTTACCCCCCCCTTTTTATTCAGCCTGAAACCGGACGCATTGTTCGCTGCAAGTTTGCGTGGACCCCTGGTATACAGCACCTTCCCTCATTCAGCGCTGCTGATTGAACCAGTTGCAGAACTACCGCATTTTTCTCAACTTCAACTTTTGCGACTCAATTGCCGGCGGAGTTTGTGCACAGAGTCATTCCGTTTGAAAAGCAGTGCGGCCGCGAGGGCTTTTCCGACAGGCTCCCGGGTTTTGTATCCTCAAGAACGAATTTGAATAGAGGAACTCGCCGATGTACAGTCTGTTTGGAATGACCATGTTCTTCCAACCAAGCGACGTATTTCTCGATGCTCTCAGCAATCCAGCATTGCCTGATACGATCCATGGTTTTAGGTTTCGAAAAGTAGTGTTCTAGCATCGCTATTACTGCCGTTACACAATGTGATCTTCGATGGCATGATTCTGGCAATTGCAAAAAAGAGTCGCGGCCGAGAAGTCACAGCGCATACGACAGCGGCCGACGGAATACCGACTACAATGTTGCATCAGGGTCTTTGAGAGACGCGGCTTTCTTCTCATCCAGGTTGCGTTGGTTCTCTCCATAATGGTGCAGCATGAGACTGTCACTTTGACTGTCTAATTCGATCGAGAGTTTTTGGTTTTAAGAAATAATCCTCTAACATGGCAATCTCCTTTCTGGTAAGAACCGAAACAAGATGTGCCGCAATGGCAGCAATGTTCTGTGCCTATAGGGACTAACTCGCCTGCTGCTCTCTTCTCCTAACAGATTATGGGAGCGATCAGTTCTGCGAAATGGTCACTTGTTCTTATTGTTTGCTGGCAGCAACCGCGCCGAGTTCATGATGAAAATCAGCTCCGAAGTAACATGAATGAACGCCGCTAACAGTGGACTCAAATAGCCAAATGCAGCCAGACCCACGCCCAATCCATCTACTGCTAACGTTCCGATGAAGTTCGTCATGATAATTCGTTTGCAGCGGCGAGCGATGCGAACCGTTTCAACAAAGCGTCCCAGATCGTTACCGATCAAAACGATGTCGGCTGACTCTCTTGCTACATCTGTACCGGAACCGATTGCAACGCCTACAGAAGCCTCCATGAGCGCGGGTGCATCGTTCACTCCGTCTCCAACCATTGCTACGCGACTGCCGGTTGCGGCTAGTGCCCTGATATAATTTTGTTTTTCATTCGGAAGCACTTCGGCAGCCACTTCAGCGATACCTAGTTTTTCGGCAATGCTATTCGCAATTGGCTTGGCATCACCTGTCAGAAGGATCGACTTGATGCCCATTTGTTTCAAATCAATCACGGCTTGCTTTGCTTCTGGACGCAAAACATCCGAGACATGTATGATTCCTACTAGGGTTTTGGACCTGCCCACCAGAACTTCTGACGTCTCTGTCCGCATAGCTGGCAATGAACTAATAGGGTATTCATTTTCTTCAAAGAGGCTCCTATTGCCGACTAGAACCTCTTCGCCATCCAGCTTGCAAGTAATTCCTTTGCCCGGAACGTAGCTAAATTGTTCGGGACGGCCAATTGTGAGCTTGTCATTTTGAGCTTGTTCAATAATGGCCTTGCCCAGTGGATGCTCAGATACTGATTCTGCTGTAGCGGCAAATCGCAACACATCTCTTTGCGAGACACCGTTCAAGGACTCTATATCAATGACTTTTGAACTGCCGTAGGTGAGCGTCCCGGTCTTGTCGAATACGACCGTATCAATGGCGCTCAGCAACTCTAGGAACAGTCCGCCCTTTATGATCGACCCGGCCCTCGCGGCCAGACCAACGCCGCCCAGAATTGCTAACGGCGTCCCGGCCGCGATCCCGCAGGCACCAGCGACGATTACAACTGAAATCGTTGCCTTCATGTTGTGGGTGATCAAAAACGTAAGCAGTGCACAACCAATGGCAAAATACACAAGGTAGCCAGCTAAGCGATCTGCAGTTTTCTGCACCGGCGCTTGATACTGCTCTGCGTTTTCGATGGCGTGAATGATTTTCCCAAACGCCGTATCTTCGCCGATGCCGGTTGTTTTGACATCAATGGTTCCGGACTGGTTAATCGTGCCGGCGTAGACGACTGCGCCAGGCACCTTTTCTGACGGGATAGATTCCCCAGTGATCGTAGACTGATCGATGTAGGAATGTCCCGAGATGACTGAACCATCTACCGGCACTCGCGCACCCGGCTTGATCACAACGATGTCGTCGATTCGCACTTCCGACAATTGTCGCTGCTGCACTGCGTCACCATTGCGTATAAAAGCCTCCTGAGGCAACAATGAAACCAGGTGTTGAATAGCATTTCGCCCTCTGCTCATGGTGAGCTTTTCTAAGGACTCTGCAATCAATACAAAAAATGTAATCACGACAGCGGTAAAAACTTCGGAGATGGCCAGCGCTGCAAACAAGGCAATAGACATGGATAGCTCCATGGTCATTCGCCGCTCACGCAAACTCGAAAATGCTTCCCGAAAGATCGGATAGCCGCCAATTAGCGTCGCGACAATGCCCAAGATGTTGAAATAGGGCACTCGCAGCCAGCACACCAGCACCGTGATCCCAACCAACCCAATGCAGATGAGGTCCGATTTCTCGATCTTGTGCGCATCCGGCGCCACAACTTGCGACTCGCTTTGCGATTGCGAATCGGCATTAAGAGTGGAATTTGTTACCATTGGTCACCTTAGTTATTTCAAGTACGATCGAACTAGTTCGATTAGGTCTTCGGCCGCTTGGGCCCGGGCTTGTTTGTCTTTTGCGCTAGTTCCACTCGCCACGACGTGGGATCGAATATGACCTTCCACAACCTCAGCCATCAAGCCATTCATCGC
Source organism: Candidatus Obscuribacterales bacterium (assembly GCA_021732565.1). Taxonomy (GTDB): domain Bacteria; phylum Cyanobacteriota; class Vampirovibrionia; order Obscuribacterales; family Obscuribacteraceae; genus JAKFUT01. Next base: position 16,753 of record JAKFUT010000240.1, on the reverse strand, counting down.
GCCGCGACATCCGGCGATGTGATGCAAAATGGCCGAGCAATCCTTCTCTTCTTCCAGCGCCTTTTCGATAGCGTCTATCTGTCCGCGTATTCGCCTGACCCGGTCGATTAGCTTCTTTTTGTCGGTGGTAGTGTGCGCCATAGAGTCCCTCGTTTGTATATACTATACCATAGGGGGCTATCCTATCTATTAGTGATACGCTAAAGCTTCAGCAGAAAGACACAATATTGGCTGGGAGGCATGCCTTGAAAATCTCGCTGGTCTCGTTAGTCTCGATTACCGCATCAGCGTCGACACCGACATTTCGGCCAGCGAAGCATTTGCTCGTATCAACGCCGTTTCGGACTGGTGGACGAAAGGCTTCACCGGCCAATCGCAGAAGGTTGGCGATACCTTCACTGTCCGCTTCGGCGACACGTTCGTCGATTTCGAGGTCGCCGAGGTCGTGCCGGAGACGAAAATCGTTTGGCAGGTCGTCGACAGCCATATGCACCGATTGAAGAACAAGGGCGAATGGACGGGTACGAAGGTCATCTGGGAAGCGTCGCAGGGCGGCGGAAAAACACGGATCGTGATGACCCATGTCGGTCTGGTTCCAGAGGCCGAATGCTACGAAATGTGCAAAGCCGGTTGGAATTTCTGCGTCGGCGAGAGCTTGCGCAAGTTGCTGACCGAAAACACGGGGATGCCGGATGGTGGTGGCAGGAGCAAGTAAGAATAAATCAAGAAACAAACACGGCTTTGCGCGGGTGTCTGCTATGAACTGACCACGGCCTCAAGTATCTCACCAGACAAGGCTGGGTCGTCCGCTGCCACGCGCGCGAGAATAAGACCGCCAATTAAAAGGACTCGCCTATGTTGAAGAAGCTGCGCAAGAGCTTGGAAGTTGTGGAGAAAATGAGCAAGAATACGAAAGCAACAAAGAAAGAGCCCCATGCACCATACAGACAGAGCTTTGGCATCTTGGCGTTGCGATTCCTCAATTGAGTTCATGAACTGTTGTATGGAACTTCGCCCCTGGCAATGACAATTGTGTACCGAAGTTGCCGCTGTGGTTCTGGCGCACTTGTCCCTGGCTGCCCTGTTTGCCTGATATGAGATTCACAAGTGTAATGTCCGTTGTGCTGCTTGAGAATGTCACGCGAGATGTGGAAAAAAATGCTTTCTTTTGTCCGCGCGAAAGATTCTTTGAAGAACCGCTCGAAGATAACATCCGTTTCAAGATCAGGGTCCATGCAATCGGTGAGGCACTCTGCTTCAAAGCGGATTTCTTCTCCTTCGCGAACTATTGCACTTAGCGAAATCCTTCGCGTTTCGGCGGCTTTAATCAGATTCTCCAGCAGGGTTCCAAGTATGCTTACGATGCGGTCGCGATCTATCAGAACCACGGTTTCAGGTGCGTTAATTACCACTTGTGAATTGTGATCATCAGCGACATCAGATATTAACGACACCGCATCCTGGCATACATCGAGCACATGAGTCGGCTCCCGCCCCAGTGCAAAAGTTCCTGAGTGAATTTTCTCGATGTCCAGCAAGTCATGAACCAGGCGAATAATTCGTTTTGTTCTAGGCCCGCTCGCTTCGATCAGTGCCTCACACTCAGGCGGAAGATCTCCCAGGGCACCGGATTCCAAAAGGTCAATCGCGCCGAGGATGGTCTGCAACGGTGTTTTCATTTCGTGGCTGACCACTCCGACAACGTATCCTCTGAACTGTTCCAGTTCCACGAGCCGGTTAGCAGTCTGGTAAAAATAATTTTGCAGTTCTGCAATCTCATCTTTTTCCCGTGCCGGCTTGATCGTGATCTCACCATCGCGCAAATGCTCTACCCCTTCCCGAAGGTTCGATAAACGGTTGGCGATGCGATACGTAAAATAGAGAGAACTAATGGCGGTGACTGCAAAAGTAGCAATCAGCGCTGCCGGCAGGATTCGATCTAGAGATTGAAAACTTGCTGCGCGCGATTCCTCCTTCGGAAATTCTGAGTGGGCGATCGCCGCGATCAGTTTCTTCGATAGTTGCTTTGATTTGTTCAGTTCCGCCACCAACTTGGGGGTATTGTCGGCCAACCCCGCGCTGAACGACAGTTCTGCGCCAGACAGAATATTGGACAACAGTGAGTTGATAACGTTTATCTTTTGATCAATTGCGTTAACTAGTTTCAAGGCAGAAGGTTCGTCTGCTAATAGCTCGGCGAGCTCGCGAACGCGACCTTTTGATGAGGTCAGGCTTCTCTGGTAGGCCTTTCTTTGATCTTCGCCAATCATTCGCAATGCTGCCAGCGAGCGCGCTGCATTCACATTATCAATAATGATCTGGTTTACAGCCGCTACCGCTTGCTTGGCCCGCAATTCCCTCTCGACGCTTCGATCAAGTCGGTGCAACGCATCTTGCATTACCCACACCAGCGAGCACGTTACCACCAGAGGAAGTAGCACGAGAAAGACACCTTTTGCTCTCACGCTCGTGCCCGGAGTGGAACGTTTTGTCGCCAAGCCGGTGGTCTTTTCGGCAGCCTCAAGGTCAAACTTAAGACGGAAACAGCTACCCTGGCCTACCATCGACTCCACAATAATAGATCCACCATGCTGTTCCACAATGGCTTTGCAGATGGCCAATCCCAAACCTGTGCCCTTGCGAACTGAAGCATCCTCTTTATTGACTTGTTGAAATGGCTTAAATATCTTCTCCATGGCCTGTGGTGGAATACCGCTACCTTTATCGATTACTTCAATAATGATGGCGCCGGCAGTGCCAATTCCCCGCACTAATACTTCTGATTCGCGTGGAGAAAATTTGACTGCATTGGTAATGAGATTAAGAACAACCTGACAGAGCAAATCATGGTCGCCCCTGAATACGACACCAGATTCTGCGGACATGCGCAGAGATACGCCATGCGCTTCGGCAAATGTTCCGGCCACCGATACTGCAGACGAGAGCAAATCGAATAATTCAATTGGAGCCAGGGATAGCGCAAATTTTTCATGCAGTCCGGAAGCATTATCTAATAGTTCATGAACCATGCGAAGCAGACGATTGAGGTTCTGTCTGGACAGTGTTAACCAGTGCCTGGCACCTTCCGACAATTTGCCGTTGTCGGCTATTAATTTATCAAAATCCGACGCCAGTATCGACAGAGGCGTTTGAAGTTGCTGCTTAATTATTGTCATCACATCCGATTTGCTTTGCATTGCATGTCGGAGTTCTGTAGCGGATTCAAATATCGAATTGTCGAGCAATGCAATTTCGTCATCTCCCTGCAGCCGAGCAACAGGTACTTCATGTTTGCCAAGTTGCTTAATGCTTTCCTTTGCAGCCTCGAGCCGTTTCGATATGCTTCCAGTGAAGAGCAAAGAGAGCACAAAAGTCAAGATTATGTCGAGACTCAAACCACCGATCAATGTTTGATTGAGCCGTTGTTTGATCGCACGGCGAGCAATAAAGCTATGTTTTGCTTGTCTCTCTTCGGTTTGCGTGAAAGCCCTCAACTCCAGACCGACGCTGTTGGTCAGCTCGGTCATTTCCTCTCCCGAGCCCTCCAGCAAAGCACTCTCTAGTGCACCGTCCAGGGTAATTCGGAAGAGTCGGTCTGCATCTCTTAACATTGAATTCACTCGCCCGCGTTGAACCGGCTCGCGCGTAAGTTCTTGCATTTGCCTCAGCAACCCTTTTATACGGGTAGTGATACGAGTGAAGACCTGTTTGGATTTTTGGTCGCCGCTGTAGACCATGGTGACCGTCGCCACCGACACATCGACCAGCGAACTCATGAATCTGTTGGCGAGAATAATTGAATTTCGAGCGAGCAACTCGGTCTCGAATTCGCGGCGACTGTCATTAATCAGTTGGCTCAGATGAAACACGAAAACGAGCTGAAATAGCAGCGGTACAGATACGACGATCAGTCCTTTGTAAGCTACTTTCAACAATACACCCGCATGCCGCCATACTCCATAGTATAGGCGAGCAGGCGCCAATCAGGTGCGAGCATGTGGACATTGGTCTTTTGGCAGCAAGGCGAATCGCTTTTGAGATAGCCCTGCGCAGGAATTGGCAGAAGAAGAAGCTACTAAGACGGAGAATCGAGAAAAGGATAATGAGGAAGCGGCCTGGACGGAGCGGGTGTCTTCGGCTATAGCAGAGTCTCTGTTGCTCGAGAGGACGCTCAGAAATCTTCAAGCTATAGTTGCCTTCCTGACCTTTTGTTTGCTGACTGCTCCGTGCGAGGAAGACGCGACCTGGTTGCACTCGCACATTGGGGCGTTAGAGAACGAGATTGACAGGCGGTCGGCTGATTTTAGATTGAAATTGGTGCCGGGGAGGCCGCCCCCCGATACGGGGTGAGTTTCAATCTGGTGAAAACGGGTCCGTGACTTAAGCGGGCCGGGGCGGCGCTGTGGGTAAGCCGGGAAAAATTATTGTGAGCTGTTCTTTTATCGCCGGATCGCGGGCGACGGATTCACAAGATTATGGTTTACTCTGCAAGAAACTGGAGTAGTAATAGCTCCGATAAGTTAGTTAGTTGGTGTTTGAGGGAGGCTTTAAAGTGCGTGTAATCATCTTCTCCATTGGTGTCATGTGTGAATAGGCATGTTCGACCCAGAATCGACCCTCGTCTCCAACCAAGCATTTTGATGCCATAACAATTGCACTACTCAACCATGAATCGGTCAATCTGAACTCGCTCTTGCGTTCGCTAAGCCAAGCCGCTCTATTTCCTGCCACAGCCGCTTTCACTAGAGACGTGCTAGTTGCATTGACATAATTAGCAGTGTGCCTATCAACGTGATTCAAATCTGGAACACTGCTGAATAAATCCAGCAAGACCATTTCTAGGTAGGGAAGTCGTTGTACAACCGGATCTCTTAACGCCTTTATGACACTCTCCCCTAATGCAACACTATCTCCTTTGAAATTTGCACTCGCGTTAATAATATACTTTGCGGTGCTTGCTACGACAGGATGCAAATGCTCTAGTCTATCAATAACAAGAGGAAGTCCTTCGGGGGCGCCAATCTGAGCCACCCTCTGTCTTAAGAACCATCCTAGTTTTGCGTAGTCAACTACTTTCGCTTTTAGATACTTGTCCAAGACTTCTTCAATATTATCTTTCGAAAATAGACTGACTGTTTGAGCATTTGCAGTTCCTATTTTGATCTGCGAGTAGGGATCCCCTCGCGTTTCGCTTTTCACCGCACCAATTAGCAGTCGCTCTACCTCATTAATCGGCCGCTCGACTAGCATTGTGTCGGCTAGTTGGATGAATTCCGCTTTGCTCATGATTCTCGTCTTTTGCATCTGAACTGTTAGACGCTGTTGTTGATCTAGAACTTCGGCAAAATCATACAACGCTATCTTCGCAGCACTTTTTGATGCGCAAAAAATATGAAAATCATCAACGTAACGGCAAAAATGGAGCCCCCGACACATGAGGGCTTAATCAGAATTGTCATCGAGGTGACTTTGACCGACTCCTAGAAGTTTGCTCCCTCTACTCCAAAGATCCTGGATTCAAAGCAGGTTTTGAAAGGTGGTTAGGCAATAGCCGTTCGACGGATCAGCTAAGTAAGTGGATTAATAGCTGATGGGTGACTTCAGTCCAAGAGCGCCCGGTGCAAACTGCGACCCGAAATCTCGCTTCGCTATCCAGCATCGACTCGACCTTTTCAATCGCATACTTGTTGTCCGTATAAATGCTGACTACGGAGCCACCAACAAGAACAGACTCGGGAACATCGATTGGCCAGCGGCCATGCCGGCTGTATGGACGCGCTATCACGGCTGTGCGCTGGTAGCCGTTGCCCTCTCAATTTGGACAAAGGCGTCTGTGCGACCATGCAAAACGCAAACTGGATGCGCGTCGGAGGATCTTCTCCGCCTTAGAATGTCCGATGGCGACTTTCAAACTCGCTCAGACGAATCAGTCTCCGAATCACTGGCCGTGACGGTGGACTGCTGCTAGGGAACTTGCGACCACGGAACCGGTTTGGTGATTAGGTTGGTGATTGGAGGCATCTTTCTGACTCTCGTTCTGGACAGATTGGTAATCGATCCTCATGGTCACTTTTGCCAATGAGCAACTTCCAGAAAAACTCCACAACTACAGTCCGTGAACGTCGAGGTACGTGGTATGGTCGTGATGCACGCATGAATCTTCCATGCCGGTAGACTTACGCGGTCGGGGACCGCTGTATTTTAACATCTTAGAAAGACGAGCCACCGAAAGCGAATAGGCATCGCTACTGAGCACTACTGATTCACGTGCGTGCAGATTTTGCAGATATTCCTTTTGAGCGCGCTTTTGAAGATCCTTCATCGTAAGGATGCGCTCTTCGATCAGCGTGCACAGCTCAAGTTTCGCTTCCGCCGTGGCCGCAACGGCGGTCTCCGACTGCCGGTCAACTCCGGGACGGTGCATTTCGGTGGCTATCTTGAGCAATCGGTCCATTACCTGTCTGGCCGAGTGTTCCTCTTTCAAATCGTCTAGATTAGCGCCAAAAAGAAGCACCGGGAAATTGTCTGTCGACGATGGATTATATAGACGTCGGATTAGATCCCAGAGGTAATTGTCGCTCCCATCGTATAAGTTTTTCAATTCCGCTTCCACCGCGCGAATATCTTGAGCTCGATGCTGGTGAACTGTGGTCATCGCCCGGGTAGCGTTGAAAGATCTCGCGAGAGAATCAGCTCTGCTAACTTCTGCGACATTCAATACTTCCTTTCGTCGATCGGCCACACGCTGAAGCAATTCACTCGATAGATGAGCTCCCGTGCGTTTTCTGTAGCTTTCCATTATGCCACTTACCTGGGACTCGCTGAGAGGAACACCCGGTTTGGGCGCACCTCCGCTCAGGCGATCTATAAGAGACCTCACTATTTGCATATCGTGGTGGCTAACAGCTAACTGTCCGGCGATGAGTGATACTATAAGTGGTGCCCGTGACCTGCCCAGCAGGTCGGTGTTGTTGAGCATAATGATCGCTGCACCACGCCCGTAGCCGGGGACGGTGGCACCTGATTCGCGAAATTCCAGAATAACTCCTGGTAGATCGCGGCTATTGGTGAAGCCATCAAGTACGTCTTGCAGCTGTTGCTGGCGAACCCCTAAATGGGAATGCACAGTCCCGAATTCCAAGATGTATTCATGACGTCTTAGCATATAGGTTTCTTTTGCCCGCGCGAATTCGGCGTTCTCAGTGAGTTCTACTGAGGGCTCGTCAAGCAGACGTTTTGCTTCCATCTCGCGATTCCATCCGCTCAGTGCAGCTGTTGCAGCGCTGTTCCTGATTATTTCCAACACTTCCTGATGAGCCTTCTCCATAGTTGCTCGTTTCGGCGCGCTTGCGCCCCAGCCCTGTGACAAATCTTCCGTCCAGCTCGTTATGCCGTCAGTCAGGAGGTACACCAATTCATTCATTCCCTGTTGTTCTGCTATGGGCAAGCCGGCTTCTGCTGCTCGCTGGCGCAATTCAGTTGATTCCCAGGAAGGGATTGCCCGCTCCATTTCGCGTTCTGATCGCTCTTTGGAGGCCACCAGCGCATCAACCAGTTCATAGGGAGTGAGAATCTTTAGCTCGCCCACGCGCTTGCCTCCTTATTTATTCCATAAAATGCTTGTCTGAAGATGTAGTCAGTTCGGGTGTCTAACGCCAAAGGAGCAAAACGACTCAACCGCTCTGCCTGCGCTGCATGCACTTATCAGTTGGTGGTTTCCACCGGACCAGGTTGATCTTGTGATGGGTGTTATGCCCTTTAGTGGCCCAATGCTGTTATGCCCTTTTTTCTTCGTCAAGCACAATCAGATTAGGGCAGAGACAACAATCGGGGCTTTTCGGCAACAAAAAGTGAGGTCCAGTTCTACTTTAATAGAATTGGACCTCACGCGGACTCGCGCCAGCAAAGTTTGTCGGGCCTCAGGACCAGCGGCTCTTTCATCGCCCGTACTTAGAATGGTATTACGGATAAAGTGTGGTTGTACATCCAGCTAAGACGTTATGGGATTCCGGGTACCGAGGTATCCGCCCATCCCCCGGACGGGGGATGGGCAAGTCCAGAGACCGCCTCTGGCTTTTGCGATGCTGGCGTCGCAAACCAATTCAGGGCTCTACTGTAAGCGGCTATCCTATTTCTCCGGGGCAGAGATGCCTTGCCCTGATTCACAACCTTTGTCCGATCAATTCTTGGTGTTGATCAATTTACTGTCTTGCTCACATTGTGAGAGCAGCTCTTGCTTAACCGTGATCATCGAAGGTTGATCTATGGACTTCAGTATTCAAGCTCTTGTTCGTTAAGCTCTCGGTAGCAATTGTCCAGGCGTGCGATACGCACCGCACAAAGCGGAATTTGATGTGCCTGCTTTCTTCAAACCCTCCAGTTTACTCATCGCCGACTCGATTGGTGTGAGGGAATCCCGCTCTAAAATCTGTTCTTGTCCTTTGGACCCGGGCTGCTTTGAAATTGGCAAGGCGGTTTTGCCGGCACTGTTGATAGAGGGGCGTGCAAATAATTAGCATAGATAAACCCACTCCCCATTGCCAGCACAACTGCCGCAAGGAAAAATGCAGCATTTTGAATACGTCGTCTGCTGCGAGCTTCTGGACTCAGTTTGGTGGTTGTTTGAGTCAACTATCTCCTGCGCTAGTTGGTGAGTTCCCTTCTACCTCTTTAATATTCGAGTACCTCTGCTGCGGCAACTTCATTAAGCAACCTAGCGTCTGTGCTTCATGTCTGAAACGTTGAATTTGTGTAATCGTTATACTTGAACAGGATGAAGCACTTTTATCGCCACGTCTTGCGAAAGAATTTCATGCCGAGCCAGGTATACCGAGGACATTCCTCCCTGACCGAGCAAGCCAGTAATCGTATACTTGCCTTCAAAGCATGTGCCGACCTTCAGCTGATTAGAATGGGCACCTGAGTTGTCTTCCACAAATATTCTCTGTTCCAGTTCCAAACAGATATAGCCTACTCCAAAGGCGTGTACACGCACAATATTTTTGTTGATGGTAAGCTGGTCAAGGCAAATCATACAGGTTGGCAGAGATGCGGAAAACAGCTTTAGCGCTTTTGGCAAGCCTTCTTCTAAGTCCTCCGGCTCCAGCTAAGGATGGCTGGTATGAAATCGACAAGCAAGTGTGTAATGACATCGAGGCACGAGGTCTGGCAGCGGTGGTGCAGTCGTATGGTAATTTGCCACTGAAAGCTGCTCAAAGTGAATGGATTAAAGCCTTCGACGCGGCTTCTCGCGCTGATGATCCTGCACTGATATCAAAGGCATTGTCCAGCCTGGCTAATGAAAAGAATCGTGCTGAAAAATCCGATCTTTCGCACATGGCGAACTTCCTTATCGGTCGTAAGCAATGGAAGCTGGCAACCTCGTTTGTCGAACGCTTTCCAGAAGCAGAGCCAGGCTGGGGGTATGTGCTGGTGGACGAGATCTCGCGCAATCAATCCTACGAAAAGACTGATGCCTGGTTGAAATTACTGGCGGCACACAATGCGGATTATTGGACAGGACTACGGGCGGGCGCAGCGCACAAAGCAAAGAGAGAGCAGTCACTATTGCATGAGTTGGAAGCCGACGTGCGCAAAACTCCGGATATTGATAGGGTGCGTCGATACGTAGCGGCGGTGAAACTTGGACAAGCCAAGCCCGATCTTCTCTGGTTGTTTGATGTTTACAAGCCACACCTCGCCTTTGATAGCTGGCAAGTTTCGAGCATCCTTGAGACGAGGTTTTCTGCTCTTTGCCAGCGCTATCTAGAGTTATCGCTATCTCAACCGTACACATCTGAAGATGAGAAACGGATGGTGGAGTACATGAAAAAATGCTCGTCACTCGGGCCGCCTCAAAGGCAGACCATGGAAAAGTACTTGCGTATGGCGTGCAAGCAGATGCTGGCTCAGTGCTATCAGGCGCAGGGAAAGTCTACCAAAGCGCAGACGCTGCTGCTGGAACTCCAGCGCGCATATCCCGGACCAATGCCCTCATTCGCCCTGACACAATTTGCCGGTCAAATACAGGCTGCAACACAATTGCATCCACTGGAGCAGAAGATAAAACAGGCGGAGAAGGTTAACGAAAATGACCCGCAATATTGGCTCGGGCGAACACGTTATTATCTTGGGCGCAACGATGAACGGCAGGCCTACCAATCACTGGTTAAGGCTATGGATGTATCTAAACTGCGACCAACTGTAGACGATGCGCAGATTATGGTTCGCATGATGGTGTTGAGCGACTACAGTCGCTTTCTTCGCCGAAACGGCAATACTGATGTATCGCGGAAATTTCTCTGGAGCCAGTTCGAACAAACAAACTCCGCCGCGCTGAGAGGTAGAATCGTTAACGAAATTACGAATGTTGACCCTGATGCACTGAAATATGATGAACCTTTCGTGTGGCAATTCTTGAAAGAGCAAAAAGATTGGGATTATCGTGAAGAACATGTGCTCATGAATATGTGCCAACGTTGCCCTGAGCAAGCCCGAGGAAAACTATGGCAAGATTTAAAAGTGATTGCCGATACTAATCCTACTCGCTTGTTGCGCCTGGGCTGGGTGATGACTCGAAACAATGAGAATAGCCAGGCGATTCTCATTCTGGAAGAGGCGAGGCAAAAACTCACTGACGCCGAGCAGAAGCAAATAGCCTCATTCACCCTTATGGAAGCTCAAATTTCATTGAATAACTGGCAAGCAGCAGAGCGCCTATTTCCTGAAGCGCGCAAACGATTGCAGCCATCAGAACTTCCAGAGTGGATTTCTAAGATCTGCATCGCTGGTGCGCGTTCAGGAGCAAGCAACGATGCCATGCGGCTGTGGCGAAGCAAGGATAACCTGGATAGAACTTACATCGAGCCGCTCCGGGAACTGCGCAAGTTCAACGAGTTGCGTGAGCAGCTGAAGCGTTACTACGAGGAACAGCTTGCCCGCGAACCTGCAGCATCAGTGCCCCGACAAGCACTGGATATTTTGCGCTAGTCGCACAGTGATACCACGCAACGCTTCTGGCTGTGAAATCAGATGTCGCTTCACTCAATCAACAATCTCTGCGTTGCCGATTTGTGGTCAACTGTGTACGCGAATGGATACGCGCAACGATAAAGTGGTGCTAGAATAACCCTCCGTCACAAAACGTGAATATGAAGTTGAGTCGTCGAGAATTGTTGCGAATAGGATTTGCGATTTCATCGCTGCAATTCTTTACGTCAGACAGGGCGCTAGCATCAACGAAGATAAATCAGTTTAAGTACTTCTTTCCGGTTCTTTCGATGCTCCTGCCAAAGCAAACTAAGCTCGAGGATAAATTCGGCGGTGTGCCGTTTGGCTTGCCTTACGGTTCGAAGCATTGGCCGGTATGTAAGGGGTGCGGCCAAGCTATGTCCTTGTTGGCACAGCTTTCCCACCATTCGGAGCGATTAGACCTTGGACGGACGGGAAGAGTGATGTTGGTTTTTCTTTGCAACACTTTAGAGAGCGATCTGGAACGGTTTCCTGACGCCATGCCGGGACCGAAGCCGCCTACCAGAGGGGGTGGGGCTTGTTGGCACCACTACGGTGCCGACGGGCCTGGCTCGGTGGTGCTGCTAAATGCTGACCAACTCGATTCCCGTCTGGCGGAGCTGCCGGTAAACGCCAATTGGCCGATTCCCGAAGCAAGGGTTATCGAATGGAAAACGGGAACAGACAAAAGTCCTCTCGGTTACGCAACGTACTTTCCACCGAACCCCTCTTATGCGGAAGCCCCGGAGGAGGAAATCTACGGCGAAATCAAAATCGGTGGATTACCACATTGGATACAAGAACGAGGGAGACACCTGTACCCGTACCCCGCCTGGCAATTTGTTCTCCAAATACCTGACCGCTACAGAATGGCGGGGAAACCTCCGCCGGCTGATCGGCTTGGCGGTGATATAGACTTTTTCGATAAGAAGGGACATCATCTCCATCGCGAGAAGACGAGCTTTTCCAAGAATTACTCTTTCTGGGACACTTCAGCGAAGAAAGATGAACCCTACTGGGAAGTCTTTTTCCATTGTTTCGGGGCGGGCAAGGGCTACGTGCTTTTACACCGCGAAGAGGGCAATCGACATCTTCCTGTGGGAAAATTTTTCTTCGATCGATAGCAGTCGTGCTAATCCGGCTAAACGTCGCGATTAGTTTTGGCTCAAAATGCCAGGTCGAACAATTGTCGTATTCGCTCCTTGAGCGCGGTTAGTCGAGTTGATGAGCGAATGTTGTTGATTGCCATGTACAGTGCTTTCTTCTGTCCAATCACCACAACGAGCTTTTTGCCTCTAGTGACGCCGGTATAGAGCAAATTTCGTTCCAGCATCATGAAGTGCTGAGTGGCAATCGGAATCACCACTGCAGGATATTCAGAGCCCTGAGACTTGTGAATCGATACCGCGTAAGCGGGAAGCACTTCATCGAGGTCGCTGGCATCGTATTCAATTTCGCGCCCTTCAAAAACGATTATGAGTTTGGCTTCTTCGGTGTCGACACTGAGAATGGTGCCGATATCGCCGTTGAAAACCTCTTTGTCGTAGTTGTTTTGCGTTTGTATCACTTTGTCGCCACGCTTATACGACCAACCAAAACGTGAGATGGCCGGGCTCTCGTCGAGATTCAGTCGTTTCTGCAGCTCAACGTTCAAGGCTCTGCTGCCAAGCCCGCCTCTATTCATAGGCGTAAGCACTTGCACGTCATGGAGAGGGTCGAATCCGAATCTCTCCGGTATTCTAGTGCAAATTACCTGCATCATCTTCGCCATGATTTCTTCAGGCGTCTCGCAGGCAATGAAATAGAAGTCGCTGAGAGATTTATCTTCAGGTACTAAGGGCATCTGTCCTTGATTGATGCGGTGGGCATTCACGATGATTTTTGAGGAGGCCGCCTGCCGGAAGATCTCGGTTAGGCGCACCACCGGTAACGTCTCCGAACCGATCATGTCAGAAAGCACGTTGCCCGGACCCACTGAGGGCAGCTGATCCACATCGCCCACAAACAAAACCGATGTCGTTGACGGTATTGCATTGAGAAGCTGATTCATCAACACAATGTCGATCATGGACGATTCATCTACAACCAGTAAATCGGCTTCTAAAGGATTCTCCTTATTACGCTTGAAGCCACCCTGACGTGGATCGAATTCAAGCAAACGGTGGATCGTCTTCGCTTCCAGTCCGGTCGACTCTCCTAAACGCTTGGCTGCTCTGCCGGTTGGTGCGCAAAGCAAAACTGACGCATCAGTTTGAGTGATGATTTTGAGAATGGTATTTACAATGGTGGTTTTGCCGACGCCCGGCCCCCCGGTTATAACCAGTAACTTGCTTGTCAGCGCCGTGGATACGGCTTGACGCTGGGACTTGGAAAGTTGCAAGCCCGTTTCCTTCTCAACCAGCGGAATTGCTTCTTCGGCATTAATCCCCGCCCACGCGGTTTTCCCCCTGGCCAGTCGAACCAGCTGTCGTGCCACTCCTTGCTCGGCTCGGTGAAGAGCTGGCAGGAATATCCAGTTATCTTCTTCTCTTGGTTCGCTGATTACTCCGCCTGAGCCGATTTCATCTGCCAGAGCCGATTCGACAATGGCAGATGAAATCTCCAGCGCCGTGGCAGTGGTGTCAACGAGACTGGAGCTGGTGCAAGCGCAATGTCCTCTACCGGAAAGCTCCTGCAGCATATGCCTTATACCGGCTCCGGCTCGAGCCGGCGATTCTTTTGGTATTCCCAGGCGCTGAGCTAGTGCGTCGGCTGTTTTGAATCCTATTCCATTTATATCCAGCGCCAACCGATAGGGATTTTCAGTGACCTTTGCGACGGCTTCTTCACCGTAGGTTTTATAAATGCGAACCGCACGAGATGTGCCAACACCGTACGATTGCAAGAACACCATGATTGAACGAACCGCTTTTTGCTCGGACCAACCGGCAATGACACTATCCAATCGTTTTCTGCCGATGCCCGGCAAGTCTAATAACCTTTGGGGCTTTGTTTCTATGACTTCAAAAACATCAACACCAAATGCTTTTACAAGTTGTTTGGCAAAATGCGGGCCTATGCCACGAATCATACCCGAACCCAGGTACTTCTCAATACCGTCTACGGTGGTTGGTGGCACTACTGCCAATTTGCGCGACTTGAATTGCATTCCATGCTTGGAATCGTTTATCCACTCTCCTTCGCACTCGACATATTCGCCTGCGGAAACCGACCCCGCATTGCCGACAACGGTCACTAACTCGCGATGACCTCTTACCTTCACTCGCAGTACGCAGAATCCACTATCTTCACTATGGAAGGTTACGCGCTCTACGGCGCCGCTGACGCGATCGCTGTCTTTCGCCTCTGAAACCCGTGATGGTGTAGATGTTAAACCAGTGCTGCTACCGGAATTATTTCGGTAAGTTGCCGACGGTTCCATTAAATGTTACCCGGGTATTGATTGGATATCTATTGGGTGCACATTGGATGCACTGCTCGAAGCTGTCGATTTTGTGGCGCTCTCATGTCTGAATGGCATTCGTGAGCGGGCGCAGGTGCTTGTGTTGACAGGCACGGCATGCAAAGGATGCAAAAAGGAACCACTAGCTTTTTACTCAAGTGTACACTCACTTGTCCGATTGAACTCGGCCATGCAATTTCTTTAACGCGGGGCTAAAATAATGAGCGGAGAATTACTTCGCGGAAGGTTGCCGCGCAGTAGAGTCCTCAGGCAAATATGGCGAAAACACAACAAATTCCGCTAGCTGAACGAATGCGGCCGGCAACACTCGATGAGTTTGTCGGGCAAGAACGCTTGCTGGCTCCGGGAAGTCTGTTGCGGCAGATTATTGAAGCCGATGAGATCCCCTCGTTCATTTTGTGGGGACCACCGGGAACGGGCAAAACCACTCTGGCTCGACTGCTGGCATCTCGCACTGACGGAGTATGGATCGCCTTTTCAGCGGTAACCTCGGGGATAAAAGAAATTAAGGGCGTAATGTCTGAAGCCGAGGCGCATTTTAACTTTGGTGGCAAGCGTACTATTTTGTTTGTTGATGAAATACACCGATTCAACAGAGCGCAGCAAGATGCATTTCTTCCATATGTGGAAAGCGGGACCATAGTATTAATCGGTGCCACGACAGAAAATCCTTCTTTTGAATTGAATTCAGCCCTGTTATCACGGCTGAAGGTTTTCGTGCTGGAAGAACTGACAATCGATCATGTCGGTGCAATTTTGCGACGGGCCGTGGATGACAGTGAGCGCGGTCTTGGCCGACTGGGACTCGAGATTGAAGATGACATATTACGAGGAATTGCTGTCTATTCGTCCGGCGATGCGCGCACGGCTCTGAATAGTTTGGAGCTGCTTGCCGGTGTTTTGAAACGACGTGGTATTAAGACTGCCACGGAAGAACACATCAAAGACGCCGTTCAACAAGCGGTATTGAAATACGATAAGACAGGAGAACACCACTACAATCTCGTCTCTGCATTGCATAAGTCAATTCGCAATTCTGATCCTGATGCCGGTTTGTATTGGCTTGCTCGAATGCTGGAGGCGGGAGAAGATCCAATGTTTATTGCCCGCCGATTAGTGCGGTTTGCTTCGGAAGATATCGGGCTGGCACACCCTCAGGCTCTTGAACAAACAGTGGCCGCTATGCATGCGGTCGACCTGATAGGGATGCCGGAAGGGAAACTGGCATTGGCTCAATCGGTGGTATTTCTTTCCTACTGTCCAAAGTCGAACGCCGTATACCGCGCTTATAATGCAGCTGCGGCCGATGCTCATAATACCCTGCAATATCCCGTGCCATTGCACTTGCGAAACGCGCCCACATCACTTATGAAAGATATTGGCTATAGTAAGGGCTATAAGTATGCTCATGATTTTAAGGAAGGTGTAGCGGACATGCAATGTCTGCCCACCGAGTTGAGCGACAGGCGGTATTTTGAGCCGAGTGCTCGCGGGTTTGAAGGCAAATTGCGCAAGTTGAAACAAGGGCAGGAACGCTCTTTACCGGAGGACTAAATGTTGCCGGAGAGACCACCGGTTATCGCCCGTTGTTCTGAAGGCGATTGGGAGGAGGCGGCACCGCCAGTGCTACTACAAGCCGGTGGTACTGCGCGAATACTGAACCGGCGCGTGCTTCAGTGGAGTTCGCAGCTTGGTACCTACGGAATGGGCGGCCCCGGTTTTTTTGGATTGCAGCTGTGCGGCAGTGAATTGTATCTGGAAGAATGGCTGGTATTAAGAGTTTGGTCCGCTGGCAGCTGGTTACTATTGAACGGTCGATGGGTAGAAGCGCATCCTCGCTATTATGATCGACAGATACCTTTGTTTAGCAATTTTGGCGACAGCCATGATCGAGACGAAGTGTCTACAGCTCTAGTGGGTGCTGTGCTGAGGGAAGCAACTTTTGAACCCGATTCGTCGGTTGTCGTGCTTGAACGCGGACTTGCAACTGAAAGACCTCCCTGCGGTTCCGTCGCCTCGTCCGCGCTAGCCACTCGTTTCGCGCCACAGCGCGCTCAAGTCGCTTCAATTAGGCACCGGTTGGAAGTTCCTCTGGAAACATCTTTGCTGCCTCCATACGGTGGCACGGATTTACCGAGACGATGGTATGAAGATGAAGATCAGCGTGATGCCTGGGTTGTCAGCCAGGGGAAGCTCTACTTGTGAATTTTGAAGCCGGGTCTAGTCCCTCGGGGCTTTATGTCCTCTTTACTGTTATTTTCGGCAGATTTTACTTGAGGC
>JAKFUT010000024.1 GCA_021732565.1 Candidatus Obscuribacterales bacterium | reverse complement strand
CTCCATTAACATAACTTTTAGGCTCTTCTACAGGGGAAAGCCCTTCCACAGAGCTTCTCATTTGGATATCAGCTTAGCATCTCAGTGTCTCTGCGCAGTAAAGAGCGAGTCGGCTCTCTGTAAAAACAGCTTGTCAAGCACGAGATTATGGAATCGTCTCCTCCTCGCCGCCAGAAAGATTGGCTCCGGGTGCCCAAAACACCCATGCGATCACAGATGCCACGTACGATCATAGTAACCTGGTTAACGCCGGAAACTAATGCCGAGCCTTTGCGATGACTGATGGACAGCTGTCTGAGTGTTAATCTAAAGGGACAGAAGATCGGCTCTGACCGCCAAGGCCTCTAAACCGCCGACTCAGAGAGGCGCTCCAGCTGCTCAAGCGGCTGCGCTCGATTGCGATTGCGATTGGCTATGTCTGGCGCTGTAAGAATTGTTGTCAGCCACCGCAATGGAAATGCCAGGGCGACTAATAGTAGTGACAACAACAAGTCATAGGGCAGTTGATACCACGTCAAATTGCGAAGCTGTTCACCAAGATACGGCTGCCACTTATAGTATACAGAGTCGCCCTCGGTCAACAGAATCAAGATACTGCTACCCAACAACCAACAAAGACCAATCAGGTGAGTTAACAAGACTCCCCCGATTGCCGCTACCAACTGCCGCCAGCTCTTTCTCTCCATGGGCACGAGGCGTCCGGCAAACCACGCAGCAACTATCATCCCGATCAGATAACCAAAGCCCGGCTCACGCCAATAGTCCGCACCACCACCGCAAGAAAACAGGAAGATCCCCATGCCCGGTCCTACCAGACCGAGCGTTATCCAACCAATGGCTGCCGCCGGAGCAAGCGGTACACTCAACACATATCCAGTCAGCACCGCCAATGGTATTATTGGAACATAGTTGCTATAGCGCACCGATTTTACCGGCTGACTCAAAAACGGGATCTTTGAATTGAACTGCTTTTGCCACTCGGCAGGAAATCGGGCCACAAAATCAACGGCGCTGGCATGTGCAAAATTCTCAATATTACGACTGGTGGCAGTCGGTAAGGGCACAGAAATAAACGAACCGAATAAGAGCAGTTCCAAGCCAAGCAAGACTATGACGAGTTGTCCCACCATCGACTTGCGTCTGAAACTGCGCCAGTAATTTTGATTCGAACTCGACTGCAAGTTTGTACCTCTAATCGTTTACCGCAGGGCTACAGTCGTTGTGCTTCGATCGAACGAAGCATCTTCGACAAAGCATTCCTACTGTGGAGTAGCGCGTTCTTCTTCAGCTACTTGAACGCTCGCGCTGTTCTCCCTGACTGCCAACTCTTCGATTTTCTGTTTCAGTAGCTCCTGAAAGACAGGGTCCAAAATATTTTCCGTCCAGAGTACCAGAGCATCTTCATTATTGTCTTGATAATACTTTCGTCTAGTTCCCAAACTCTTAAAACCATACTTATAATAGAGCTGTTGGGCAGCATCATTGGACACTCTAACCTCTAAAGTCATCCATCGTGCCCCCACTTTAACCGCCATGTGTATATCGTGAATGAGTAATCTTTCTCCAACGCTGCGCCGGCGATAATCCGGATGTACAGCCAGCGTAGTGATGTGCGCCTCTTCCCCGATTAGCCAGAATCCCGTATAGCCGCACAATTGCCGATTAACACTATCAATGGCGGAAAAATAGACGCCACCGGAATTGTTAAGTTCGTTTGTAAAAGATTGGCGCGACCAGTGATGGCTACCAAAGGCGACCGGATCAATCTCCATCACCTCATCTAGATCAGCATGGATCATTCGTCTTATCAGAATTTCCATACGTCTTGAGCGTCACAGAAGGACTGCGGAGGTAGAACGGAGTCGCGGACTGCCATGGGTATTCACGCCGTAGTGCTTCTCTAATTGCAGTTGAGGGTCCATCTCTCAAAGATAACCGATCAACAGCCAAAACACCCCCCGCCATTGCGATATTGTTTATTTCAGGCCACGCAGTCAACATCCGGTGCTCTGTTAGTACAGCTACCATTTGATCATTTCCTACAAATCGTTCATATGAATCAAGCCGACGCACTAGATCTTCAAGCGGAGCGCAAAAGGGTGCCACATCCGCAGTGGGCACGTTCCGCTCATTTCCCCCTGGTGAATCAAAACTCATCTTGTAAGCCGCTCCAAAGTACTGCCCGGCGCCGGCCGGCATAACCACGGCGCAGGGCACCGCCACCGCGGCCGCCACTACATCTAAATAGCACATAGGAATAACGCCGATATTGAGTCCCTGCCCAAGACTGCGCGCCGTCACCAGGGCAACTCGCACCCCGGTAAAGCTACCAGGTCCAGCGCCCACAACGATAGCATCGATCTCTTGTTTGCCCCAAGACACAGCCTTGATAGCAATATCAATCTCCGGCAACAAGAGCGCGGCCGACTCCTGCCGTTCAGTACCGGAAGGTTCCAGGACTTGCTCATGGACGGGAGTTCCATCCAACAGCAGGCAAGTATGAATCGACCGGGTACTTGTGTCGAAGGATAATATCTTCATTATCTTCTATGGTCTCTCCCTGCGCCGGATATCAGCCCCGTTCGGCCTTGCGTGGTTGACGGGTAGCCAATGATGCGCAAACCTCGCGAAGATTTGGCCCAATCCCGCAGTGAATCGCGAACTCCCGATTCGTGCGGCTCAAGCAGCACCTTTGGTGTCATCATCGTCGGTTTCATCTTCATCATCATGCAACGCTTCATAAAAATCTTTCATAAAGTCTGCATTCTCGAATGATGCATCTGAGGAGTCCTCGCCTTCAGCCACCGATGCGGTAGCTGCGTCAAGCAATGCGGTAACGCTATCGAGGCCCCCGCCTGAATGAAGTTTGGTGAGCGCTTCACGAGAATCCGCATCGAGATCAATTCCCATCTCAAGAAGCATATTCTCAAGGTCGGCCATGTCCATCGGTGAATCAGTTACTTCGCCCGGGGCCACGGGCTGTACATGGAACATCAGATGAACTGTTTCCTGACGAATTGAACCGATCAGTTCCTCATACATCCCGAAGGCTTCACGCTTGTACTCTTGAAGAGGATCGCGTTGTCCGTAACCTCTAAGGTGAATCGCTTCCCGCACCAATTCAATGTTGTGCAAGTGATCTACCCACTTGCCGTCGATAGTGCGCAACAACACCTGGCGCTCGATTTCTCGAAGCGTCTCCGCGCCGATGTGTTGCTCACGAACGTCATAAGCCATGCGCGCTGCTTCACGCAATTTCTGCTCTAGATCCACATATGACAGCCCGAGCAACTCTTTCATAGTTATGTCGGAAAACATCGGAATATCCGACGACAGCACTTTCATAAGCGTTGGCAAAGCTTCATCTTCCCAGCTCTCTGGAGGGCTTTCCGAATCGATATGCGACCCGATTGCAATTTGAACGTGCTGATCGAGAAGATCGAGAATGAGATCTTTGAGATTGTCTTTTTCCAGAATTCTTCTTCGGTCTCTGTAAATATGTTCTCGTTGAGTGTTCAGCACATCGTCATATTGCAGCACATGTTTGCGCATGTCGAAGTGGTGCGCTTCCACTTTTTTCTGCGCATTGGCAATCGACTTGCTGACCATGTCGTGCTCGATCGGAATTTCTTCGTCAGCCTGCATCCAATCCATCATTCGCGCGATACGTTCACCGCCAAATATCTTCATTAGAGTATCTTCCAACGAAAGGAAGAAGCGCGAACTGCCCGGGTCGCCCTGACGGCCGGCACGGCCTCGAAGCTGGTTGTCGATACGTCGTGCTTCGTGCCGTTCAGTACCGACGATATGTAAGCCCCCGACCGCAACCACTTCGTCGTGCTCGGCATTGGTTTGTTCTTTGAACTGTTTGGTCAATTCCTTGACCTTATCGTCGTACTCGATCTCGTTGTGACTGACCCCTTCTTGCTCAAGCTGTTCTTTAGCAAGATATTCAGGATTACCGCCAAGTAGAATGTCTGTTCCTCTACCGGCCATGTTGGTGGCGATGGTGACCGCAGCCTTACGTCCGGCCTGCGCCACGATCATCGCTTCTTTCTCGTGATGTTTAGCGTTCAACACATGATAAGGAACACCCTTTCGTATGGCTGCTAATACACGAGCTGTTCTTGCGGTGGAATAGAGATAATCGGTAAGCTCACCTTGCTTGGGAAACTCCTTTTCAAACTCCACAACGGCCTTTTCAAACTTCTCGGGATCGACTAACCCCGGACGTTCGAAAATTTTGTTCAGTGAGTCGATCGATTCGCCCGTGAGCTTTCTGTTCTTCAGCTCATCTACGATCTTTTTCAACTTACGGGTAAAATATTCCCCCATTCGCTGAGGTGTTTCCATTAAAGCAGCCACCAGTTCAGACTTTTCGATACTTGTGGTTCCCACCAGCACCGGTCGACCGATTTCGTGCATCTCGACAATTTCTTCAACCACCGAGTAATACTTCTGTTTCTCAGTCTTGAACACAACATCTGGAAAGTCTGTTCTAATTGATGGTTTATTGGTTGGAATAGCCACCACATCCAGATTGTAAATCTTAGAGAATTCGTTGGCTTCCGTCATCGCGGTACCCGTCATACCAGCCAGTTTCGGATATAGCCGAAAGAGATTCTGATATGTGATAGACGCGTACGTCATGGTTTCGTCCTGGATCGGCACGCCTTCTTTGGCTTCAACCGCCTGGTGTAAGCCATCACTCCACCGCCGACCAATCATCATACGACCGGTGAATTCATCTACAATCACAACTTCTGCTTTGCCATCTTCACTGGCGCGCACAACGTAGTCGGTGTCGCGCTTATACAACTCTTTGGCCCGAAGTCCCTGACACAAATGATGGGCCAGGTTCCACCTTACGTCATAAAGATCTGCCACACCAAGAATTTTCTCAGCGGTACCATGTCCACGTTCTGTAAGGAGTACGTTCTTAGTCTTTTCGTCTACCCAATAGTCGCAATCTTCGTCGTCTTTGTCTTTGCCGCGCTCAAGCATCGGCGATACCTGTGCCATGGTCTTATAAATCTCGACGTAAGACTCCTGAGGGAAGCCCGAAATTATTAACGGAGTTCTGGCCTCGTCTATGAGAATATTATCTACTTCGTCGACGATTGCCATGTAATACGGACGTTGACAAAGATCATCTAAAGACGTGCGCATGTTATCACGCAGATAGTCAAACCCGAATTCGTGGTTGGTACCATATGTGATATCAGCTCGATAAGCGGCATACTTTTCTTGATCCGCCTGGTGTGAGTAAACCGTGCCTGTAGTCAATCCCAGAAAGCGATAGAGTCTGCCCATCCACTCGGCATCTCTACGGGCAAGGTAATCGTTTACAGTGACAACATGAACTCCCCGGCCTGTCAGCCCGTTTAAATAGGCCGGTGCCGTAGCGACCAGTGTTTTACCTTCACCAGTGCGCATCTCAGAAATTTTATTGTAATGAAGGGCTGCGCCCCCCATGAGCTGAACATCAAAGTGCCGCATGCCAAGCACTCGAGTGCTTGCTTCTCGTGCGGTGGCAAATGCCTCGGGCAAAATCTCATCAAGCACGCCGGCAAGTACGCGATCTTTCTCCGTTCGAAAATGTCCGGGCATTTTCGGACCTTCCGCAGGAATGAGATCTCGGTCTTCCACATTCTTTAATGCATTGTCAATTATTTCGCGAAACTTTCCCGTCTTCGCTTTCAAATCGTCATCCGAGAGACGCTCGAACTCAGCGGAAAAAGCATTGGACAACGTGACTTTCTCAATAAGCGGTTTAAGCTTTTTCTCATTAGTGTCGCCAAACAAACCTTTAAACCAGTTTTTGGCCTTCTCTTCCAACGTATCCAACATTTGATGGCGTTCTCCCGTTACGCGGCGTGAATGGCAAAATTAGCCGATTCAGTGATAAATTTTAGCACGTGCTATACTGACAACCCGAGTAGATCCAATGCTATTCACATTATCGCCGAAGTCTGAAAAGCTTACCCGGTAAAGGACCAGGGTTGAAGTGTGGAAACGCTGGAATTTACCCGTGTCACGGCGAATTCACCCACATGAAGGAACTGTGACGTCCTGACAGGCTCATGATGAACCATTTAACCAAGCGGAACTTAACACGATATGTCTGATAGTGAAAAAAAGGCTCTCTCGGGATTAACACTTGACCAGCTCGTTGAATTTGCCACCGAGTCGGGTCTGCCTGCATTTCGCGGAAAGCAGCTGCACAGCTGGATTTATGCCAAGTATGCCCGTACATTTGACGAGATGACAGATTTGTCGCTGGAGGTCCGAGAGCTTCTCAAGAGCAAAGCGACGATCCAGCTCTTGAAATTGGCTCACCTGGAAGTGAGCAGAGATGGCACGCGCAAGTATCTTTTCGAGTTGCCAGACGGAAAGTTCGTGGAATCAGTTCTGATGTCTTTTGATGATCGTCCGTCGCTGTCGGCTTGCGTCTCTAGCCAGGTTGGTTGCGCCGTTGGTTGCACGTTTTGTGCCACCGGCTTTCTGGGCTTTAAGCGAAACCTGTCACCGCAAGAAATTGTTGATCAGGTAATGTCGGTTCAGCGTGAATCAGGCCAGCGTATTTCAAACATTGTTTATATGGGACAGGGCGAACCGCTACTCAACGTAGATAATGTCGTCCACTCAATACGCACTCTTATGGCGTCGGTGGGAATCGGTGCCAGGCATATAACGGTGTCGACCTCTGGTATCATTGCCGGTATCAGAGCGCTCTCCCGCGAAGGGCTGCAAATAACCCTGGCCTTATCTCTACATGCCCCGGACGATGCCACCAGAGACGTTATCGTGCCGATTAACAAAAAATTCTCAGTGGCCGAATTAATCGATGCTACGCATGAGTATTATGAGGCGACTGGCAGACGCATCACCGTGGAATATGTACTCCTTGCCGGCGTCACTGATTCACCGGAGCAGGCCCGGGAGCTGGCTGAACTTGTCAGGAATCTTCATTGCAACGTCAACCTCATTCCATACAACCCGACCAGGGCCGAGGATGGCGTAGTAACTTACGCTCGCCCCAGTCTCGATGCACAGCACCGATTTAGAAAGATTGCCGAATCCACTGGTAAGACAGTAACCATTAGATTGGAACGAGGAACCGATATTAACGCGGCATGCGGGCAGCTTCATAACAGCTACGTCGCCGGTCCATAGAAGAAGCACCAAGCACCTATGCTCTTCTGCGGGCAAGCAACGGCGAAAATCGGGAAAAATCTCAATAGGCTCTACCGTAATAAAAGTCTGGTCATCACGGATTCATACCCGGTATTTACTACCTGGCGGGAGTTTTGACTTTTTTCGCGCCAGAGCGCGCTTCAACTTAACCGGCTTGGCGAAATTCAATAATGGCGGGTTTGTCCTGATTCAGTTGGCGGACCCTGGCAAAGGCCAAGCCTAAGGCTGCATAAATCTTCACCACTTCGGACCAATTTTCCCGCTCACTGGCATTCTCCAGATCCAGGCACAGTAATGCCATTTCCCTGGCACTGACCGCAAAGCTAGACCCGCGAATCTCCGTTGCTGCACGTTTTATAAGATCCAGATCGTGGTTTTGTATGGCCGAATCAAGCTGTGCCATCAATGTTCTGGTAATGGTAAGAAACAGTGCGACGATATCGTCAAGCTGTTCGAATCCGTACAATAAACGCAGTTCGTTCTCATCAATAGGCTCACGGTCAGCGCTTTGCTGGATGGTTTGCAATTCCTCCAAACTGGAATTAGACATCTGCGCCACTGTTATTTCCGTCCGCGTCCAATGTTCAATGACGTTTTTCAAACTAGTCTTGCTGATCAGCTTGGGTAAATATCCATCAATTCCGCAGCGGATCGCTTCCTCAAACACCTTATCTTCTTCAAGCGCCGTACAAGCAACTATTGGAGTGTGTCGCCCCGCTTTGAACTCGATTTTGCGAATCTGAAGCGATGCCTGAAATCCGTCTAGCTCCGGCATCATAATGTCCATCAATATAAGCGAAACACCGCCCTCGCGAGCAACAGCCACGGCTTCCAACCCGTTATTGACGACCAGGTATTCCACCGACAAACTCTTCAGCATCAGCTTCATTACTTTCTGATTCAACGGATGGTCTTCAGCCACCAGCACGAACGGCTCGATTGGTCTCGGCATTCCAACTCTTCCCGGGTTTGATGAAACAGATGACGGACACCAGCGCTGAAAGTGTCAGGCGGCACGGGCTATACCAGAGGAAATTTGGTCGCTAAAAATTACTGGCCATCCCGCGAGCAGAACCTCCACTGGAACCATAAATTTGCAGATGGCGTCACATACGGCAGAGTCAGAGTGCTGAAGGCCATAGATATGCTGCGATTAACCGTTCACTTCACCGTCATATTGTTGTTATCTTTGTTCCTCTGCGTCCCCACATGTCTAGCTGCCAGAACTCGCACAGTAGACGTTCCGGGCGGTAGCATCATCGTAAAATTTGATGATGGCAAACTAAATCTCACCGACGATCAAATAATTGACTGGGTCAAGCACTGCAGTGACGGCATAGTTCAATACTTCGGAAGGTTTCCCACCAAAACCACGATATTGCACATTACCTCGAGAAAAGAACGCGGTGTCGGATATTCAACTGCATCTGCCGATGGGGAACAAGGACTGATCGAAGTACCGATCGGTCGATTCACCACCACGGAAGATTTGGATAAAGACTGGATTCTCACACATGAAATGGTGCATTTGAATTTTCCACTAATGACAGGCAATAGAGCCTGGATCGCCGAAGGAATGGCTGTCTATGTGGAACCTTTCGCACGAGTGCGGGCCGGTACCCTGGCCAAAGAGAAAGCGTGGGGTGAGTTCATGAGAGATCTCCCACAAGGCTTGCCCGGGAAGCGAGACAAAGGGCTAGACTACACGCCCTCATGGCAGCGCACTTACTGGGGTGGTGCGCTATTTTACTTTTTGGCAGATCTTGAAATTCGGCATCGGACAAAAAATGAAAAAGGGCTGCAAGATGCATTTCGAGCAATCACTGAATCCGGCGGCAACATCTGCTCGGACTGGACCGCAGAGAAATGTTTTGCCATTGGCGACGAGGCAACAGGAGTACCAGTTCTAACAGAGCTATCTCAGCAGATGGGTAACAACCCGGTTGCTGTCAACTTGCCACGGGTTTGGAAGCTGATGGGGCTCGAACGTTCGGGTGACCATGCTGTCTGCAACCGGCACGCGCCTCTTGCCGAAACCCGCGAGCTCATTTCCGCCGGCACGAAAAATGTTTCCTCAACAACAGAGTAAGGTGTATTAATTTTGCAGCGTGTCGGCAGGAAGAGGGTGCCACTCAAATTTTCCTTTGTTCGACAAGCCTACATGGCCCCACGGAGTGCCCACTTCATGGTCGAAGATCACAAGCCAGTTTTCGTTGGCAGCCCGGGTAAGGAGCTCATTTTTTACATCGCAACTTTGCAATGGAAAATGGTCATATCCCATTACCCACGGTGGCGATAAGTGATCCTTTGTGGGAATAATGTCCGCGAAATAAATACCTCTCTTATCCTCAGACTCAATCATTACGGCTTGATGATGGGCCGTGTGTCCGCCAGTGACCATCACGCGCACACCGGGGAGGATTTCCTGATCACCCTCAATCAACTGCAGTACACCCGCCTCTTCAAGCGGTTCGTAATCTGAACTCCTGTAACTGCCGCGAGCCCTGGCATTTGCGCTTTGAGCAAACTCCCGCTCACCTCTTTGCACGTAATACTTTGCTCGTGGAAAAGCAGGAACAAGTCGTTCATCCTGGAGAGTGGTGGCACCACCGGCATGATCAAAATGGAGATGAGAAAGAATCACAATTTCGATATCGCTATGCTGGAGTCCCGCAGAGGCAACCATATTGGAAGGATCTACCAATGTATTCATCTGGAACCGTTTTCTTTCACTCTCGTTCCATCGGGCACCCATGCCAGTCTCTACAAGGGCCGCTCCATGAGGCGACTCAATTAATAAAAGATTGCAAGCTAGCTTTACCCGATTAGACTCATCTACACAACACGTCTTGCTCCATAGTGCCTTTGGCACCACGCCGAACAAGGCACCGCCGTCGAGGCTAAAGGTGCACTCACGAATAATAGTCAGCTCAAAATCACCGAATTGCAAGATCACACCTGCAGCAGAAATCTGTCGTTGAGGTCCTGGCTGTTCTAAAGCGAATCGAGATCTTCGTTGAAAGACCGAGTCTTCGAAGACAGGCACCACATAAATTGACTCGCGTTGAACCCGTGTGGCGCGATAGAACGAATAGACGAGGACACCAAGCCGCCACGGCCCGCAAAGAGCAGACAATTCAACTTTACACCTTTGGGCAGCACGCGCCAATACTCAGGTGGCCTTACGTTTCGATTGTAATTGTTCTTCATTGGCGTCGATTTGATTTTGCATTCGGGGGATCTGGTGATGCACTGCGTTGAAACCCGATTCATGTCAATCTATGCTCAACTTCATGTGATTGTGCTAATCTCACAAAATGGCAGGAAGAACTCCTGCTTGAGAACTCGCCACCGGTCCCCTACGGGGTTTGTCAGCACTGATTCGATGAAGCTCCAAGTGCTATCGACAAACTCAGAGGAATTTGACAGTGACACAAAGCATCGGGGCGCGATTTCATTTGCTACGAAGCGCAGGTGTCGGGGAGTGATAGTTTGAAATTTGCGCTAATCCTTCTTCTATTCATTGCATCCGGGTTTAGCAGCCTTATTTATCAGGTTGTTTGGACACGAATGCTCGTTTTCGTATTTGGTTCGACCACCTTCGCAACGGCGACCGTCCTCGCTGTCTTCATGGGAGGTTTAGCCCTCGGCTCTTATCTGGCTGGTCGTCGCGCTGACAACATCAAACATCCATTCATCTGGTATGGCATTCTGGAAGGTATCATTGGTGTGTGGGCTCTGATCGCCCCCATGCTTTTTGAGACAGCAACTCCGCTCTATCGTTATATCTGGCAAAACTATCACGTCGCGCCTCTGCCTTTTGGTGTATTGCGGTTTTGCGCAGCATTGGTAATTCTGCTAGTACCTACTACTTGCATGGGAGCAACCTTACCACTGCTCTCCAAATATGTCGCCGACCGGTTGGAATATATAGGGAAGAAGATCGGTACGCTGTATGCCGCCAACACGTTGGGTGCAGTGGGCGGTGCAGCTGTAGCGGGTCTCTATTTACTTCCTGTGTTTGGTTTAAATAGAACTATCTTTATTGCAGCTGTTATAAATTTCGCTCTAGTGGCGGCAGTTGTTCTCATGGCGAAAGCTTTTGAGCGCCTAGCTCCAGCAGAACCAAATTCAAGCGGGCAGCCAATTCCACCGTCCGGCGCAACCACCGGCAAAGAGCCCGCATCTGAGGCTGGACAATCCGGGAGCAACCCGGGGGCAGCGGCTGCACCTGTTGTTCATGAATCGGAATCATCGCCCGGGGCAAGCACTTCGACATCCTCAACTGCCGCAGTGGTCACCACCGGTGATGCGGCACTCGACGCACTAATAAACAGTTTCCCGGACATTGAATTTAGTTCTGCCGACCAATTTGGATTCCCTCAAAATCCTGCGGAATCAAACGGAGTAACCGGTCTGTCTGCCGACAATATGGTGCCGGAACCGGATACAAGGTTGTCGAAATCATTTAGCGCGTCAGAACCGATCTGCGATCCAGCTAGATCCAGCCGCACGGGTTTGGATGTTGCTGTTGTCTCCGGTAATGCGCCGGATTTAATGCCGGGCGCAGGGCCGGCTCCCTCTGCTGATGCCGATGGGAGCCCCCCACCGGCTAACTCCACCACTTCGGAGGCGATCCCCGCTGTTGGCGGTGATGCTTTGGTTGCAATCCCCCGGACAGTCACGCCAGTGGATCCAATTCCCGCCATGGCCTCCTCCATCGCGGCTTCGGAGCGAATCCCGCCATCGAACACCGCTGCGGCGGCTTCAGATGAACTCCCGGCCCCGACCCCGGTGCAGCCCGAAGAAGTCCACCAAATTGCAGACCCGAAGCCGCCGGAGCCGGTCACCATTCCGCCACCGGGATCGGCGCCCCCATTACCGCCGAATCCTAAAGCACTCAGCGCGCAGACCATCGCTGCCATGATCAGCTTCGCAATTTCGGGCGGTGTTGCCATGATCTACGAAGTCGGTTGGACAAGAACACTTCTGATGGTAATCGGGTCGAGCACTTACGCATTCACTTTAATGCTGACTAGCTTTCTGCTGGGGATTTTTCTGGGAAGCCTTGTTTGTGCACGGCTTATCGACAAGGCAAAACAGCCGCTAGTGTGGCTTGCCGTCATCCAGTTTCTGGTTGCCGGCGCCAGTGTTTTTTCGATGGATCGGTTCAACTATGTACCTTACTGGAACCTGCAGCTCAATGCAGCGTTCCCGTCGAACCCGGATACCGCGCTGGCTGTGCGCTTCTTAATTGCAGCCAGCACTATGATGCCTCTTACAATATTTCTGGGCGCAGTGTTTCCAGCCGTTGTAAAAGCCTGCGTAAATGACCTGTCTGCGGTGGGAAAATCCGTCGGCTCCTTATATTCGGCGAATACACTGGGCGCGATTATTGGCGCATTTTTGGCCGGTTTCATTCTTGTTCCGCTGATCGGAGTTGAACGATCACTGGTTGCCGGAACTGTCGTGAACTTGCTTACCGGGGTCGTTTTACTTTGCTTCGTACCTTCTTTGCGCCCGACGTTGAAGGCTCTCACTCTTGTTGCGGGTACGCTGGCAAGTTGGTACCTTTGCACGAGGCCGGCTTGGGATCAGGACATTCTCGTTTACGCGCAAAGTGCACGGAGAAGACTGGGCAAAGAACCTATGCATGAATCGATGGAAGAATTTCGAACATGGCTTACATCCCACTCCGAAACCACGTACTACGAAGACGGTGCATCGTCTACTGTGGCAATACTGAAGTGGTTGGCCAACGATATGAAAACGGTGCATCACAGCCTTGTAACCAACGGACACGTAGACGCATCCGACGAAGACGACATGGCTACACAGATCCTTTTAGCATGCGCTCCAATTGCAGCTCATCCAGCCCCCAAGGATATCGCCATCATCGGCTGGGGCTCGGGCGTCACGGTGGGCACTGCTACGCGCATCTCAAACGGGAAGGTCACAGCCATAGAACTTGAACCCGCAGTCATTAAGACGTCGCCATTTTTTCACGCAGTAAACCATGCGCCCGAGAAAGACCCGCGCGTTGAGATAGAAATAAACGACGGCAGAAATTTCTTGTTGGCCACAAATCAAAAATTCGACGTCATTATTTCGGAACCCTCAAATCCATGGCAAGCAGGGGTCTGTAATCTCTTCACCAAAGAGTACTTCCAGCTGGCGAAAAATCGTCTACGCCCGAAGGGAATCTTTGCGTTGTGGTGCCAGATTGTGGAAATACCCGACAAAAACATTCGTGGCACCCTCTCTGCATTGCACGAAGTCTTTCCCTATTGCACGATAATGATGATCGATGACTGTGACATAGTAGTGCTCGCCAGCGCCGATCCGCTCAATATCGATTTGGCTCGTTTACGCCAGCTAATGAAAAACAAAGAGGTCGCAAACGACTTCAAGTTGGCAGGAATTGAATCACCGGAAGCATTTGTTGCACGCTTCAGTGTTCCGCCGGACGGCATGGATAAGTTCATCGGAAACGTGCTTCCAAATGATGATGACACCAATCTTTTGGAATATGAGGTTGGACGAATTTATGAGAACGCCAACTCTTCCAGAAAAAATCTGGACCTCTTCAACCTGCAGGCCCGGGACCTCTCCAACTTATTGCGTTGGAATAACGAATCGGATGAAGAGAAAGCCAAAGTCATGTGCGCCATAGGAAGACAGGCCCAGCTTCTGTCTACAAAAATTCGAGCCAATGACTGGATCCAGTCGTCCTTGAAAACGAGCCCCACCGCAGACGCATACCGATTGCTGGGAATCCTTCAATATCAGAGCGGTTTTACCGGACCGGCTTTCCAGTGTTGGGCGGAGGGATTGAAACTTGCTCCCGATGATGTAGATATGCTTCAAACGCGCGGACTCACATATCTGGATATCGGCGAGCGGCAAAAAGCAAGAGCTGATTTTACGCATGTACTGTCGATGGACCCGAGCAACAAACTAGCAGAGTTGCGAGTAGCTCAGACATACGCACCACAGGTGATGCTCGACCTGATGATACTGCCTCCCTCACCGGAAGAGAATCCCGACCTTGTTCTAAGAATGGTGGAACCTCTTCTTGCCGATAAGACTTTTGCGGACAATCATCCAATCGCTTACTGGTTAGCCGCCTGGTCGCACTATCAGCACAAGCAATGGAGCGATGCTGAACCGCTGGCCAGAAAGTTCATAGCGCTCGACAAACAGTACCCCGCAGGCATGCAACTGCTCGGATCGATCATGTATGAAAAGGGAGATTACCTGGAAGCCTCAGCATGCTGGCAGCGTTTATTCAAAGAGGGAGCGAACTCAGCGCCCCTTCTCCTTAAGCAGGCCAAGGAGGAGACGGACAGAGGTCAATTTAAAGAAGCTTTTACAACCATTCAAGTGCTGCTCGTAGTCAATCCCTATGAGCCTCAGGCGCTAACCGCATTGGAACTTCTGTCAACGCATGAACCAAAGGCTGGCGCACTGTTGGCAAAATTGACCGCGCTGAAGAAAAAGTTGCAATGAAAGCTGGAGAAACTACCACAGCAATTTTCGCGGCGCATGTCGGATACTTGTTTTTGCAGATGGGCTTCGGCTGTCTCTGGTGCAGTGATTGTTTGTGGTCGGGAAGAGCACGCGTGATAGTATCATGATAAGTAGCGTTGAGGAGACGCATGGTGACTACAGCCGGCTACCAGGGACGCGCAGGCCCCAAAGTGAGGCGGTTAGTCTTAAGTATTTTCGTAGCCTGGAATTTGCTGTCTCTTGCTGTGTGGATCATCATTCCTGAATCGCAGTTTCGCAATACAGTGCTCCCCGTCTTCAAACCGTATCTTGTTCTGGCAGGGCTGTGCCAGGATTTCTGGGTATTCTCGCCTGATGTCAACACATCATCGGCAGATATTACGGCCGACGTCACTTTATCCGACGGATCTGTAATTGCATGGGAGTATCCGAACAATTCGCACATCGAATTGTTTGAGAAGCCTTTCAAAGAACGCTACCGAGAATTCGCGACGGCAATTCTGGTTCCCAAGAATCGCTTCTTACTACCGGACACCGCTGCATTCATTGCGCGCCAAGTTTACTGCGCTCATCCTGACAATCCCCCCGTCATGGTTTCTCTCAACGTCGTCTGGCAGGAGATTCCTCCTCCGTCTGCAAGTCGCAGACCGTTGCATGGAAAAACGGAATTTTTCAAGGCGAAAGTGGAAGTCGACCGATGAAAATCCGCACAATGAAGCGATATTTCGTAGATTTTTGGTTCAAACCACAATCAACTTTGCCTGTCTGTTTGTTCAGAATCTGTATCGGGTTCTTGGCACTGCAAACTTGTTTTCTGCTATGGCCTGATCTCTTTGTGTGGTATGGCGAACACAGTCTTGTTGCCCACCATTGGATGGAACCCGGTTACATAGATCTTTTCAGGATCTTGCCAACCGGAGATCAAGGCATTCTCCTTGTATTCTTTCTGTTGGCGGCGGCGGCATTCTGCATGATGATCGGATTTTTCACCCGCTTGAGTAGCGCTGTGGTTTGGCTCTGCTTGATTGCCCTGCACAATGCTAATCCCTTCATCTTTAACGGTGGCGACGGGCTCATACGCATCAGCGCTTTCTTCTTGATGTTTTCGCCCTGCGATCGAAGTTTATCAGTGGACAGATGGCTTGCCACAAGCGGCAATCAGAATGGGCTGATTGATTACCAACCGCATGCGCCGTGGGTGCAGAGGTTGTTGCAATTACAGATCGCTTGTGTTTACTGGCAAGCTTTTTGGGGGAAAACCGGTGGTCCCCATTGGATCGATGGAACAGCGGTGTATTACGTCGCTCACCTCACTGAGTTACAGAGAATAAAGCTTCCATTTATCTTCGAAAATATCTGGCTTGTAAAACTTCTTTCCTGGGGCACCCTGTTGTTCGAAGCTAGTTTTTGGGCACTAGTCTGGTTCAAGAGGTTTCGTTATCCGTTGTTACTGGCAGGTATTTCATTACATTCGGGCATCGACATTGTGATCAACTTACCAGTTTTTGGCTGGGCTATGATCAGTTCCTATATCCTATTTTGCGATCCCGCTGACGTGGAAACCTGGCTAAAACTGTTGACCGCTTTGTTCACGAACAAACCAGGCAAAGTCGCTGGCGACGGTATGCCTTCTGGTGGTGCCACCGATTCCGCTACAATCGGCGCCGGGTGATGATTCAACTTTAAGCGCTCCATGCGGCTCCTCCGTCGCCTCGTCCGCGCTAGCCGCTCGTTTCGCGCCAGAGCGCGCTCAACTCGCTTCAACTTTAAGCGCTCCCTGCGGCTCCTCCGTCGCCTCGTCCGCGCTAGCCACTCGTTTCGCGCCAGAGCCCGCTCAACTCGCTTCAACTTTAAGCGCTCCATGCGGCTCCTCCGTCGCCTCGTCCGCGCTAGCCACTCGTTTCGCGCCAGAGCCCTCAACTCGCTTCAACTTTAAGCGCTCCGGGAGTTTCAATTTTGGTATTCCAGACCGAAAGGAAAGGTTTGCAAGCACAGAAATCGTCCCGATATTCACCGGATGTTGATGACACTCTTCATTTGAAAGCCGTTGATATCCCGCCCGATGCGGCGGTCAGGAAAGAATAAGGTCACTCAATCGCGAGCGATTGTGCTACGCTCACGAGGGAGCTAAAGCAGCCCTCTTGGGGACTCGACCCTCCGACTAACAGATGGGTACTGTCGGATCTCATCGCCACTCTTCGGGAGTTTTTGAGCTGTGAGGAATGTTCTAAATCGAGGCGCCCGGTGGTCCTCGAGCCGGGATGGAGATTGTCGCTTGGAGGGCACTGTTTGAGTTTCGCGCTTATCATAATTCTATTCATCGCGTCGGGCTTCAGCGGCCTCATCTACCAGGTTGTATGGACACGAATGCTTGTCTTCGTATTTGGTTCAACAACTTTTGCTACGGCCACCGTACTGGCAGTTTTCATGGGCGGCCTTGCATTGGGATCTTTTCTGGCGGGGCGGCAAGCTGACCGGATAAAACGACCTTTCCTATGGTATGGAATTCTCGAGGGTATTATCGGAGGTTGGGCGCTGTTAGCACCACATCTCTTCGATATGGCAACACCTCTATACCGAATTATCTGGCAAAACTTTCACCTGTCTTTGTGGCCGTTTAGTATTATTCGATTTTGCGTGGCGCTCCTTATTCTTATTGTGCCGACAACGTGCATGGGCGCCACTCTTCCCTTATTAGCTAAGTTTGTCACCACCAGCCTTGAATATGTCGGAAAGAAGATCGGCACACTCTACGCCGCGAATACTTTGGGGGCAGTGGGCGGTGCTGCCGTCGGAGGACTCTACCTACTGCCAACGGTTGGATTGGCACAGACAACTCAAATTGCAGCGCTGATAAATTTCTTGTTGATCGCCATCGTGGTTTACGCATCGAAATCGCTGGAAGCTCCCAAAGAGAATACTTCACCGGCGCAAACAACAAACACCGCCAGCGACGGGATGCCGAACGAAGACTCTACTGCACCAGGCAGCACCACGCCCGACAGTTCTGATACCAGCACCGAATCCGGTGCCGGAGCCGGCATTACTGCAACTGCCGGAACGAGGTTGAGCCCTCAGGCATTGGCGGCAATGATCTCCATTGCCGCATCGGGCGCAGTGGCAATGGTGTACGAAGTCGGATGGACAAGAACGCTATTAATGGTCATTGGCTCAAGCACATATGCATTTACGCTGATGTTGACCAGTTTCTTGCTCGGCATATTCCTTGGAAGCCTCGCTTGCGCCCGCTTAATCGATAGAGCAAAGGAGCCATTAGCCTGGTTAGCTGTCCTCCAGTTTCTTGTAGCGGGAGCGAGCCTTTTTTCCATGGACCGATTCAACAGCGTACCGTATTGGAATCTTCAACTCAATGCGGCCTTTCCGAGCGATCCCAACACGGCTCTGCTTGCTCGCTTTTTTATTGCAGCCAGCATGATGATGCCTCTCACATTCTTTCTGGGCGCAGTTTTTCCTGCGGCTGTAAAAGCGTGCGTAAAAGATCTTTCCGCCGTCGGCCGCTCCGTCGGGTCGCTATACTCCGCCAACACTCTCGGGGCCATAGTTGGCGCTTTCCTTGCCGGTTTTGTTCTGGTACCGGTAATGGGGGTCGAGAAATCTCTGATCTTCGGCACGGCAATTAACATTGTTACTGGCATTGCTCTCCTTTTCATGGTTAATTCAGTACGTCCGGCTCTAAAAATCGTCGTTTTGCTGGTAGGCGCAGCCGCTGGTTGTTTCTTATTTGCGCGTCCTGAGATCTGGGATCGACAAGTTATCGTGTACGCTCAGCAGGCACGTCGGAAGCTGGCGGAAACAAAATTATTCAGCTCAGCGGAAGATTGGCGTCAAGGACTCGCCGCCAGCACGGAGCTTGTTTTCTATGAAGACGGGGCCTCTTCCACTGTAGGTGTGATCCAATCCAAGACCCTCGACAACCGCAGCTTGGTCACAAACGGACACGTTGATGCCTCCGACGGAGGAGACATGTCCACACAGGTCTTGCTCGCTGCAGCGCCAATTGCCGCAAATCCTAAGGCACAAGACATTGCAGTAATAGGGTGGGGTTCCGGTGTAACAATTGCAGCGGCTTCCCATCTAACCAATGGCAAAATAACCGCCATTGAGCTTGAGCCAGCGGTGGTAAAAACTTCCAAGTTCTTCCATCGCGTAAATGGCGCTCCGGAGAATGACCCGCGTGTGAAAATTGAAGTCAACGACGGAAGAAATTTTCTGTTGGCCACCGATCAGAAGTTCGATGTAATAATATCCGAGCCGTCGAATCCCTGGCAAGCCGGGGTTTGCAACCTGTTTACTAAAGAGTATTTCACGCTCTGCAAAGAAAGACTGCGTCCCGGCGGAGTCTTTGGCTTGTGGTGCCAGATTGCCGAAGTGCCACCACAAAATGTTCGCGGTGTCTTATCGGCGTTACACCAGGTATTTCCGTATTGCGCCGTGCTCAGGATGGACGAAGGCAACATCGTCGGTCTAGCCAGCCAGACACCTATCACCATCGATTTTGAACACCTGCGCCAGAGCATCAAGAACAAGGCAGTGTTTGAGGATCTCAAACGGGCGGCGCTAGATTCGCCGGAAGACCTCGTAGCAAGATTTTGCGTGGCACCGGAAAATATGGACAATCTCATTGCTAACACACCACCTAACAATGACGATACGAACCGTCTTGAGTACGAGGTGGGCCGAACTTATGAGAATAGCTATTCACTCAATCCGAACAATGAGATGTTCAATCGCAACTGCGCCAATTTAGATAGCCTTCTCTCAAAGAAAGACTCACCGCTACAAATGGCACAAACAATGTGTGCCATCGCAAGAAAAGCCCAGATCAATTCAAACTGGGAAGTAGCTAATAGTTGGATACAATCCTCGCTCAAGGCCAAGCCCACGGCGGAAGCGTATCGATTGCTAGGTATTGCTGAATTTCAGCATGGAAAGCAGAAAGAAGCTTATCAACTGTGGGACAAAGCCTTACAAATTGACCCGGGTCATGTGGAGACCTTACAAACTCTCGGACTTACATTTCTGGATGATGATCGAGTCAAGGCACGAGAGCAATTCAATCGAGTGCTCGCTGTGGAACCGACAAACAAAGTAGCCAGGTTCCGCGTTGCACAAACCTATGGACCGCACTTTATCTCACGTGCGTATGTAGAAGAATCCGGAGAAGATCCACAAAACGTGTTGAAGAATCTTTCCGATATATTGTCAGACAAAGAGTTCGTGCACAGTCATCCTGCTGCATTATTTCTGCAGGCGTGGGCGAATTACAAGTTAGGGCGGATTCAAGAGGCCCTGCCGGCAGCTCAACAAGCGCTAGAACTTGATCATGATTCACTGTGCATCCCCCAGATTCTGGGAAATATCTATTATAGTCTTGGTCGTTTTCCTGAGAGCTGGTCTTGCTGGCAGAGAGTGCTGATTGGCGGGCCGAAAGTGGTGCCGGCCCTAGTTGAGAGAGCACGAGAACACATGAAAGCAAACCGCAATTCACAAGCTCTAGCAGTGCTTGAAACTGCTCTTGAAGTGAGCCCGTTAAATGTGGATGCAATGAAAGCGGTATCTGATCTGGCCGGACGAGAGCAGTCGGCTGCTAAGGTATATGCCAGCATTGAAAAACTGAGAAAAATTCTGTCGCACAAATAATGAGGGACCAATTGCGGGGCAGTAGCTAGCCGGCGCAAGTGCATGCGGAGTGTATGTGCTCCCGGGCGCACATACATACACTCCGCGCCAGCGAACAGAATTGACTTTTTCAGAGAAGACATCGCTCGAGCGATACGACTCGATCATTCCACGGACCAGGTCGATCACGCTTCATCAAGGCATCGACAAGTGTACTTGCGGGCAGCCACTCTAACGCGGCACCTTGATTCCGGAGCAACACCGATCTCCAACCCTGGTCGACTGAAGCAAGGTTTTCCAAGCGCTGGTTTGAATGGTTTCTCGAACCCGAACCTTGTGACTCAAACCGAAAACGAAGGGATTTTCACCGGGAACATTCTCACAAATTTCCAACAACGCCGTTGGAAAATCTCACAAATGACTGAGCCCAACATTCACGCGAACTTTCGCTTCCCGCATGCCACAATGCGCCACCCGAGATAAGGTCCGACCCGGAAAAGCTTGTGAACCCCGGAGTTACGGGCTTTCCACATCTTGCGATGGCAAGAATCAGTTGGAAGACGCGAGTCGCGACTATCGTTGTTGAACGGTATGAAGCTGCACTTCTCCGGATTACGGTATGAACTCTCTATCCAACCAATCTGCCACTCGATGGGCCAGGGCAACTATTGCAAAAGAGAATCGGGTTATGTGTGATACCGAACGCTGCTGAGCAATCATCGGTGTCGGAACGGTGGTGTCATGTACCAATACTTCGGACTTCCGCTTTCACCGGGACCTTTGAGATCAGCTGGTGACGATGGTCTCACTTGATTTTCCCGGATCTTCTGTGACGATGCTTCACCGGATTTTTTTGTGATCGTCTTGTGACGATGTAATCGCCTGAATTTTGTGATCATATTGTGACAAGGCTTTCGCTGTTTCAAGATGCTCTAGAATGCCTGCCATCGCTAGCTTTCACAGGTTGATGATTCCAACCGCGGCAAGCCAACTTTCCAACACGGCTGTTGGAATGTAACTTAATTTGTATTTCTTCTCAGTGATTTTTTCGTGCATCGATTAAATACCCTCTCCGGAATAGCAGTGTTCAGCAGCTTTTCGGGGTTACGGAAAATTAGGAGGAATAGAAAACACATTAGCGATTAACGTTCTCTTACCTCAAACATGTTACCGGGAAAACTTGTTTGGGAAATCACTTAACTACGGACGGAGTTTTGGAAGTGTTTTGGAGCAATCAAATGAAGAGAACCGAAAAAAATTCATATGGCTTTACGCTGGTGGAATTATTAGTTGTGGTTGTGATTATCGGCATTCTGGCAGCAATAGCTCTGCCCAACTTCATCGGTGCGCAAGGTAAGGCAAAAACTGCTGCAGTGCGCGGATGCATGAGAACAACTCAAATAGCCGCAGAATCCTCGGCAACTGACACCGGTGGCATATACGGTGCTCTGAAAAACATCAAGCCTTATTATCCGGGCGGTGATAACAAAGCTACTGGTACACCCGGCACTGTTCCAGCCAACCCTGTAACAGGGACCACCAATGATCCTGGAACGGGCGGTCTGGCTGTGGCAACTGACATCACGAAACTGCGCACTTCAGCACCAGGCAATTTCTTGACCAAGGGTGAACACAGCTATGACGTAGTTGATGCAGGCAACAGTTACGGAACGGTGGGATCGGACGCCAACGGTGTGCATGTTAGCGGCACCAACGGAACCGTTCTTGTCTTATCCAACATGTAAATTGGAACTGCGTGAAAAAAGAGTTTGAACGATGCTCTGTGGTGGCACCTTGTTGGCATAATGTGTGGAGTTACTGCATGTTATAGGCAAGGTGCTGGAGCTAAATAGTGAAAGAGAACTCACGGTGGGCGTATTTTCTGCTCTGGACAGTGGTTGGCTGTGCCATCTACATCACTCACCAGGCTATCAACTCATCAACCACAAATTTGGAACAGGCGGCAAGCAATGCTCTTCGCCTCATGGCGGACAGGCATTGGGAGGAAGCACTCCCCGCCTTGGACCAGGCCGTACGTTATCAGCCGGACCGCGGCTACTACTATCTCTATCGTGCTGACGCAAATCTAAGGCTAAGGAATTTCGAACTGGCGGTTAGCAATAGTGATCAAGCCATTGCGAGGCACCTGCCGCCATCGTGGAAAGCACTGGCGCTGACTACCAAAGGCGCGGCGCTGGCTGCCCTGGGAAAGCCCCGCGAGGCTCTGGAAATCCTCAATCATGCCATTACCCAAGAACCAGCGCTGGCGGAGGCTCATTTTTACCGGTCGATGGTTTATTCTGCCTTAGACAAACCCGATGAGGCAATGCAGGACAGAAAAAAATGCCCTGCAAACTTCAGCCCCGAATTTATCTCATACCTGACCGGAGCCGAGGAGCTTGAAGCCGCTCTGCGAAAAAATTTAATTGTCGAGCCCGACTCGGTGAAAACCTTCTCGCTCGGGTTTGATCGATTGATTGCTGATTTGTATTGGCTCAGTTTCGTTCAGTACTATGGCGATCGAAAGGCTTGCTTCCAGGACAAGTACCGGCAGGCACCAGCTTACTTAAATCTGATCTGCAAAATCGATCCGCACTTCATTCAGGCATACTGGTTCGCCTCATTCGTTTTAGCGGCCGATCTAAACATGAAAAAAGAAGCAGACGATCTGTTGAAATACGGCATCGAACAAAATCCGGATAATTGGACATTGCCGTATATCGCTGGCTTCAATCAGTACCTGTATATGAGGAACGCCGCTGCGGCCGCGAAATACTATCGCCTTGGAGCTTCCCGCCCCGGCGCACCTGAGTGGCTGGCAACCCAGGCACAGATTCTCGAAGAGAACATCCCCGCTCGAACAAAGAGAAGCAAAACCTGGCAAAACATGTATGAAAAAGCCACCGATGTGCTAGTCCGACAGAAAGCAAGAGAGATGCTCACCTTGATCTGGTCTCGTATTTATTACGACGCTCCCCCCCAGTCACAAGGCATGCGAGACAACGCTCTGGCACACCTGGCGAAGGTTGGTGCAGAACTTCTACCAGCCGAACAGATCCCGCCGCTGGAGCCGGAAGAGAATGAGCCTGCTAAAGAAATATCCCCGCAGAACTCCGCACAGAAGAGAGATCACGGCTCATAAGCAAACCGAAAATTATCTCCGCCCTCAACGGTGTCATTCACAGCCGGCAGAATTTTGCCACAACCTTGCTGACATGGCCGGCCTATTTGCCGCGCGATTCCCGACCTACGCTTCCACAGTGAAATCAAAGATCCCGGCAGCGTATACCGCAAGAGCCTTTGTTGTTGCATTACCTGCATCGAGCCGTTGAATCCACATCAAGCCATTGAACTGTGCATGGATTGAATCTTTTAGTACTCCAAACAAGAGTACGGGCAAATGGAAGCCACCCATCTTTGACATGTCGAGGCAGCTTAGTTCTGCGGTTCACACGCAGCAATGGTAGCGGCGACATCCGCTTCTTCGGTCGATGAAATTCTTACTGCGCGATCAAAATCACCGCGAATTCGACTGCGATGTTGATGCAGCTGGCACACCGAAAGCCATCGCTAATAGTCTTCCTCACATTCAGACAAAACGTTGCATTGTCGGAATCCAGTGACGGCCGCGTCGTACAAGGGAAGAAAGAGTTCGTGTCGAATTGTTCAATATTAATTTCGTATAATACACCTGGTGTTATTCCCAGAATTTATCAGGGTATTCCTTATTGGTCGGTTGCCTTTGAGGCAAACGGAGTCGGGTAAATGTTGAAAAATAACAGAAAGAGTGGATTCACATTAGTCGAACTGCTAACAGTGGTCCTCATAATAGGAATACTGGCCGCGATAGCGCTTCCCAACTTCATGGGAGCGAGGCTGAGTGCGCAGACTGCCGAAGTAAAGGCAAACATGCGCACGACGCAAATTGCAGCAGAATCATATTCAACGGATACCGCTGGAAAGTTCGGGGACATCAATGCAATTACCCCATACTATCCTGGCGGAGACATGAAGATAGCGGGCACTCCGGGGCTCCGCCCAAAGAACCCTTGGACAGGCCAACTTGATGAGGCACCAATAACTGGTGGACCAACTACCTCTGGTCAAATCATAACCCTACGAAGCCAATCTCCCGGCTCGTACGGGGCACAAGGAAAGCATTCTTACGATGTTTGTGACACGGGAGATAGTTACGCAATAGTCGGGTGCACTTGCGCTAGCCCGCCAGCCCATGTTTCGGGGAGCACCGGTAAGGTGATGGTTCTCTCAAATCAGTAATCATGATATCGGAGAGCTTGCGTGAGATTTTGTTAATGTGGATAGTGTTACCGGGAAAGAAATTGAGGGCAATCTGAATTTAAGCCGAAAGAACCAAAAGGTTTTTCGCTAAAGATAGAGTAATCCGCAAGTTCGAAGCACAGTAGTAATTAGTCGGGGATGGAGACAGATAATGAATAAATTCAGGAGTCTTAAGGGATTTACGCTGGTTGAGCTACTGGTAGTAGTTGTAATCATTGGTATTTTGGCTGCAATTGCACTGCCGAACTTTATCGGTGCACAAGGGAAGGCTAAAACCGCAGCTGTGCGCGGTTGTATGAGAACGACCCAGATTGCTGCCGAATCCTCTGCTACGGACACCGGCGGTATTTATGGTGCCCTGAAAAACATCAAGCCGTACTATCCGGGCGGCGACAACAAAGCTACAGGCACACCTGGCACGGTACCGGCTAACCCTGTAACAGGCACAACAAACGATCCTGGAACAGGTGGTCTAGCAGTCGCCACTGACATCACGAAACTTCGTACGTCAGCCCCGGGCAACTTCTTGACCAAAGGTGAGCACAGCTATGATGTAGTTGATGCTGGCAACAGTTACGGAACGGTAGGATCGGACTCCAACGGTGTGCACGTTAGCGGCACCAACGGAAAAGTTCTCGTATTGTCCAACATGTAATTCAATTTCAGTCAAATGGGAGAGGAAGCACTACTATTGCGTGCTTCCTCTCTCTTTTGTTCAATCGCTACTTTCTGAGCTTTCCATTTGGAATAGTATATGGCTGCGAAAGTGGTGCACAACCAACCCTGTCCACTCAACAATCATCCTTTGAAGTGATCAGATTAACCCGAATACGGGATGGCAAAAGTCAGGGCATATGACTAGAGTGGAGAAAGGGAAGCAACGCAGTTGCACCGATGAATCAACCTCTTGAACGAATACGTAAATCGAGATTCACAAAAGAAATTTGCGAAGTTGGACGGAATTGAGAATTGGGGAATGGGAATCAGGATTGGGTAACAGAGACATGAATAGCAATAAGAATAGGACTTTTAAGGGATTTACGCTGGTCGAGCTGCTGGTAGTAGTTGTCATCATTGGTATCTTGGCTGCAATTGCATTGCCGAATTTTATCGGTGCGCAAGGGAAGGCGAAGACTGCAGCTGTGCGCGGCTGTATGAGAACAACCCAGATTGCCGCGGAATCCTCTGCCACGGATACCGGCGGTATTTATGGTGCACTGAAAAATATCAAACCCTACTACCCGGGTGGGGACAACAAAGCCACCGGTACACCTGGTACGGTACCAGCTAACCCTGTTACCGGCACAACCAACGACCCTGGAACAGGTGGCCTGGCAGTGGCCACTGACATCACGAAACTTCGCACGTCAGCCCCGGGCAACTTCTTGACCAAAGGTGAGCACAGCTATGACGTAGTTGATGCTGGCAATAGTTACGGAACGGTAGGATCGGACTCCAACGGTGTGCACGTTAGCGGCACCAACGGAAAAGTTCTCGTATTGTCCAACATGTAATTCAACTCAATTTCAGTCAAAAGGGAGAGGAAGCACGATGGTGCTTCCTCTCTCTTTCTGCAGATAAATCCGAATCATGACAGGAAAGAGTTGGAAATATCTGGATCAGATCAAAGCAAGTTAATGGATAGAGAATATAGGCAAGGTTGTGAACACTTCGGGATTGGTATCACACATCGCCCTCATGCCGGAGAAAGTTTGATGCATGGCTGTCCGTTTGGAAACAGAAATCACGATGGAAGTCGGGGACCGGGAAATTACGACCCGCACGAGGCTTATGTCACAATCGTGCAAAGGTGTTTGGTTAAGCTATTTTTTGTCGAACCAGAAGATGCTCAAGGCGATGGCGTTTGGTAGCACTGCCGCCAAATGGTCTATGAGCGGAAAGAAACGGAGGCATGGAGCAAATGACGTATACAGAATTCAACGAAA
Organism: Candidatus Obscuribacterales bacterium; assembly: GCA_021732565.1. Lineage (GTDB taxonomy): Bacteria > Cyanobacteriota > Vampirovibrionia > Obscuribacterales > Obscuribacteraceae > JAKFUT01. The sequence continues at coordinate 6,991 of JAKFUT010000024.1, read as the reverse complement.
GTCACTATGAAGAGAATCAACAGACGATTAATTCCCAAGGACCAATGAGCGTGGAAGCATGGTCGAGCAACGCGTACTCGAATTCAAAAAATGAGTCGGTGGAGTTTTTGTCAAAATGGGGTGCTATCCAATTGATGGATGGAAGTAATCCAGTTGGTGAGGACATAAACGCGAGTTCCAATTCTTTGGAAAAGTACACCAAGAAGGATTACACACTAATGCCAATCAATACCGAACTCAAGGAAGAGAAGGGGGCCGTGGTAATCAAACAAGCGGACGGTACCAGTTACACATTCACACCGGACCACGATCTAATTGTCACCAGTCCAGATGGTTCAGCAAAGACCTACCCTCTGGAAAACCGTTTTCCTTGTAGTAACGGATATTGCTGGGTCTTCGAAGACGGAACCCGCATGATACGAAAGAACGGTGGCCCCTGTAACGCTCGGGACAAAGACTTTGGCATGATTTTTGATTTGGCTTCAGGTGTTAAAGCGGAGACATTCAAATACAAGAAATAATACCGAAGAGTGAACACACAAGTATCCGCCAAGCGAAAAACACTTATCGTCTTCAGGCATTGAGTTTGTACCCCATACCATATACGGTACTAATGAGTTTGGCTTTGCCGACACTCGCCAGTTTCTTTCTCAGCCTGGCAATACAAGTTCTCACTGCCATATCGGTGGATTCCGCATCATATTTCCAAACATTATTGAGGAGCAGATCCGCGCTAAATAATTGATTGGGGTGTCGCATCAAGAATTCGAGAATCGCATATTCTTTGGGCAGTAACGAAACTTCTTCCGTGCCGGCTTTGAAGGTGCAGTTCCCGGAATCTAAGGAAATTCCAGCTAATTCCAGCCTATCTGTCTGGACCTGCGCCGGTCGGCGAAGTAAGGCACGCAACCGGGCTCCGAACTCACGCATTTCGAAGGGCTTTGTCAAATAGTCGTCCGCACCTTGATCGAGCCCGCTCTCCTTTTCTGCCAACGCCGATCGGCCGGTCAGCATCAGCACCGGTGTCGCGATGGCGTGTTTTCTCATGCTTTGCAGGATCTCAATTCCCGAAATACCTGGCAAGCCCCAATCAAGAACAACCACATCGTATTGCGATCTGAGCAATAGCTCAAGAGCTTCAAGACCGTTGGCAATAACGTCCACCACGTGCAATTGGCCCTGAAGCCAATCGAGCACCATGTGTGCAACTTCTTCATCGTCTTCTACAAGCAAGACTTTCGCCATTTGTCGAAGACTCCATTCTCAGTCGAGCCCTTGCCCGCGCAACCACTTTAATATGCCCTCAACTCTGTCGCCCAAAGCCATTGTTATTCGGTTCGTTGAGGCGCGGGCGACAGGTTAACTGTAAAACAGGCGCCTGACGTGGCGTTGTTACTAGCGGTAATTTTGCCTCCATGAAGATCAACAATAGACTTGCTTATCGCTAATCCCAGACCGCTACCGCCAAATTTGACCCCGCTATCCAACTGATGAAATTTGTCAAAAATCCGCTCAAGGTCACCATAAGGGATCCCCGGTCCCTCGTCTATCACTGTTAACTGAACGCCATGAGGCATCGTTGCCAGTTCGACTTTAATACAGCCTCCTTCCGGAGAGAACTTTAAAGCATTTCCCAGAAGATTCACAATTACCTGTAGCATTCGCTGCCCGTCCACGCAAACCATGGGCTCATCCGCACAGTGCACTAGTAGGTTTATGTTTCGCCTGATAGCTTCTTCCTCGATGGTGTCTACCGCTTCCTGGCAAAGGTCCGCCAGGCTTAACTCCGAAACGTGCAGTTTCATGGTTCCAGATTCAATTTTCTCCAGGTCTAGAAGATCACTTACCATCGAATAGAGGCGAGAAAGACTACGCTGTGCTACGTAAATCGACTTTTGCAGGCGTTCTGTCACTGTTCCGTATATTCCTTCACTTATATTATTAAGGAAAGTTCTCACTGATGTGACAGGCATGCGAATATCGTGGCTTACCATTTGCAGAAACTCTTGCTTCAAATGTTCCAATCTACGAGTTTCTGATGTATCGTGAACCACGCAGAAGAAGCTTTCTTCCGCGTCAGACCATTGTATCGACCATGAATTGTGAAGGGTGCGTCCCCCTGCACCGCGCATCTCGAACTCTTGGGCGACTGCCTGGTTACTCAGTCTTGCTTCGGCAAATGTTTTGTTGAGTTTTGGAAAATCTTGAGGAACCACAAAAATTTCAAGCAGCTTGCCAATTGCTTCCTCAGGATGGACCCCCCAGGATTTAATGCAAGCCGAATTGATCGCACTAAAGCGAATCTCTGCATCGAGAGAACAAATCACATCGACAGCATTGTCCAAAATCGCACGCTCTTTCCGTGCTGCGTTATTCAGATCCTCTGCCATTCTATGAAAGGCCCGGTCAAGAGAGGTAATCTCATCGTCGCCAGATACCTTGGTAAGCAAGGGCAGACGGCGGGCCAGCCGATCGATATTGCTGTTCATTATGGCGATGCGGCTTGTAATTGCTCGGCTCAAGAAAAAAGCAAGAAATACAGAAATCAGCAAATTACATACGATACCGCCATAGAGGACAGATCGGGCCTGATTTCGCAAACGTGCGGCTATTTCAGGCAATTCCTTCTTCTGCGGAGACAGTGCTTCGTTAACAGCATGGTTCACTTCAATCATTTCATTGACTGAGTAAGCTAGCCGGCGCCGCAGTTTCCCGTTATCGGCGTAAAAGTTCAGGTTCCCTTGTTCGGCCGCAAGCAAAAGCGGACGGAAGGCAGCGGTGGCATGAAGAGTTGTTTTCTCCAGCTCCGTTGCCAGATCTTGTTCATGTCGGGTTTCAGACAAAAGCTTCCTGGCCGTTTCGAGATCAGAGGGCATCTCAGCCATGACAATGTTGATTTGCTCACGAATGCTTGCTTCACGAGAGGTGACATAACCAAAAACGAGTGGCACGAGGTGAATTAAACGGCTTTGCACATTGTTGGTAGCTGTTAGTGCTGCAAACACTCTATTGGCTCGAGCCGCGGCATCCTCGGCCTGCTGCTGTAAGGCGGCAAGCGTGCACACGAAAACAGTATCGAAAAACAACGGTATCAAAACGACAATGATAGTCTTTCTAAAAATCTTGCTTCCGATCGGAATGTTCATTACTTCAATACCGTTGGTCCAAATGTCCTGGCAAGTGATTTGCTCCATTGGATCATAAATAATCACCTCTAGTGTAGCTAAGGTTTGCACTCATCCTCTGGATGCCGGGAGACACTTTTTGTCGGACCTAAAGATCACACGGCATAAATGCACGACAGAGAAACCAAGAACCCGCCCCCGAATAACTATGCGCCATCAATAGTGCATTATTGAAAAGCAAGACTGCATTATTGAGAAGGACTGTTGTGTTACCACCCAACAATGTTACGCGATCGGGAAGTGAGATACAGGGCCTGCCCCCAACCGTCAGCCGGATGATGTCATCCCGCTGCTCGGCTCATTGCTGCCTGCGTGAATACCGTCTCGGCACAGCGAAGCACTAGCTACGCTTGTATAAATTGAGGCTAACGAGAATTTAGCTACTGCCTGAATTAATGGGCTAACGAGAAAAGAGAATCGAGAGGTCTACCGTGACTGACTATCCCTGGTACCGAAATCGAACTGATTGCGATTGGCTCCTGACAGAAGACGAGGCAGGCAATTTTAGAAAAAACCATCGGGAGAAACTCGCGCCCCTCGTTTTCGCGATGCATTGTGCTGTGGACCTGTTTCCTTGAAATCGTCACCGGCCAAATGAATTACAGCCTGGCTCTTGGCGGGGTTTTGACAATAGCCATATGGATGCCGATATCTTTGAGCGCATGGAATTGGTCCACCTCCAACCCCACCCAAGCACTTCAGTTCTTTCAGCGCACTTCAAAATTAAGTTGGCTATTCCCATACAGCGATCTCATTCATGCTCGAGCATTAGTGGGTTGCGGAAAATTATTTGAAGCGCAAGTTATCCACGCACGCTTATTCGAAGTGGGCCTTCATGCCACGTACGCGCTGGGAGGCGACCTTAAAACCGAGCTGGCATCTCGTCGCGTTCGTTATCACAATTCGAAGATAGCAAACGATGAGTATACGTTAAGCGCAACTGGGTCATGCACTGTTGTTATGTGACGACGGCCCTGCTTCCATCGAAGTCAGCGAGCAAGCTCTCAGTCTCATCAGTGCAAGCAAATCGTCGTGGCACTCTGCAAAGGCCCACGCATTGATTAATTGCGCTCGAGCCAAAATTCGGATTGACAAGCTTGAAGAAGGAGAGAAACTGCTGGAAGAGCTACTCGACTTGCTCAAAAGAATCAAACATGAGTGCGCTCAAGGCGAACTGCAATTAGCATTGGCTGAATTAAGATTACGCCAGGGCGCCTGGAGGAGGCGAATTTATATGCCTTGACGGCCGTGGATCAATACAAACTCCGGTCGGCACCGGGCACACTTGAGTCAGTTTACGCAAAACACCTTCTCCTAGTATTCTTCACCGACTTGGGCGATCAGCAGAAGCAGACGGGTTAGTGATGTCGGCAGATCTCGAAGAAGATGACATGATCAGATATAACCGAGCTATGAAAAGTGCTGCTTTTTACTCGCGAACCCGTGGACCGCAAAGTCAAACCTGAGTTTACTTTTTGGGGCGACGTGAAGAAAAGTCAGGTCAAACAAAAACGGAGGTTGTGCTGAATCGCTGATTGTGGCAACTCTGTTGCGCGAATTCGACATAATTATCAGCACAGCATTTCAGCTCGTCACCGTAGGAGCTATATGGTAATAGCAGAAACTCACCCACGCTATTGTTTGCTTTTACGCCAAAGTGACGGTATTCTAACTCGCATGTCTACGACTCACACAGGCACGCCATTTTCACCGAAATTCAATTCTCTTTGGTTTTACCTGATCGCCGTACTGTCCTTATCCGGATGTGTCAGGTCTGATAACGGGTCGGATAGCAGGTCGGACCAGAGTAACCCGCGTTATGTGAGAGACCAAGTGATACTGGATTTTCCCAAGATCCACTCGGTTGGGGAAGTTCTTGTCTACGACGGGGAACAACTACGCAGCCTGGGAGCCGCCCGAGGGGGGAAAGTCCTGGCAAAAGGTTCCAAGATTTGCATCAAACTTGATTACATGCCTGAACCCGTGGATTTGAGTTTTCTACGGAAGATTCCGAAGGATTGCCTGTGGAAAATCGAGGCTCATGATACCGAACTTCAAGACAGTTCTCTTGTGGAATTTATGCCGTTCACTGAGCTGCGAGAATTGGACCTGTCCGGAACTCAAGTAACTGATTCGGGTCTTGTACATCTTTCAACTCTTACAAAACTCAGTTCACTTTCGCTTCAGCACGATGCCATTACGGGCGATGGTCTGAAGTACCTTCCTCTCTCACTTAGATCTTTAAATCTAGATCGCAGTTGTTTTGACGACAGGGGAGTCTCAGCGCTGTTGCGACTTCACAACTTAAATGAACTAAGGCTCAGAGAATGCCGTGTAAGCGACCGGATCTTGCCTTCCATCTGCTCGCTCAAGTCTCTGCTGTTATTGAATCTTGCATTCAACAACCTGAGTTGGTCTAAACTCTCGCAATTGTCCTCAATACCTTTTTTGTCACATCTTTATCTTGATGGCATCGAAATAAAAAAACGGGGTGAGCTTGAGTTTCTCGCAAGAATGAGGGTTAACACCTTGTCTCTCTCGGAGTGTTCATGTAGAGATGCAGATCTCCAAACAATTGGAAAAATCAAAAGCCTGATGGTCCTCAATTTGGCACGAAGCAATGATCTCACTGATTCCGGAATTTGCTTCCTCTCACATTTGCGTTCACTTAAGCATTTGACTTTATCAAACAACTTGCATTTGAAAGCAGCAAACGTCGGACAATGGGGGCCGTTCCCCGAGCTACAAACCCTTTCTCTCTCAGACACCGCCACTGGTGACGAGTGCTTAGAGCAACTGAGTCGTAGCTTTCCCAAGCTGCGGCATCTGTGGTTGGAACACACACTAATAAGTGACGATGGCGTGGCCAAGCTAACTCGGTGCAAGGAGATTTCTCTACTCAACCTTCAATCAAACCTGCGTCTTACTGATGCCTGTCTGGAATCGCTGCAATCAATGCCAAATCTCGAAGAACTCAATATTGCTACCACCAACATCACAAGCGTGGCTGACTTCCAAAAGTCTCGTCCGCGATGCAAGCTCCGTCTTTGACTGGATGAGGCACCGATCAAATTGCGTTAGCTCACTTGGCATTTTTTTGCTGAAAATATATCACGCAGGTAAGTTGACTCCTGTCTGATTCGGGGATTTCAAAGTGCAAACACGGTCCCCCGTCTCTGGTGGTGGCAGCTTGCACCAGTGCAGGCTCGTGCCCATCACGAGGAATATTCGTCGGCACATTCATGTCACAATCTTGAAAAGTTGTTCCCTTACCGTTAATAGCAGTGGAGTCAATGCTGACTTCTATAGAGCGAATGGAGGGACCTGTCATGACAGAGCAAAATTTCGAGGACTGGAACGATTCAACTAACGATTCAAATACAGAGTCGGCGTATAGTGCGAATTTGAGCAACGAAGCGATTGATGAATGGATCAATTGTGGAAAATTAAATAAATCAGAGAACCGCATTCCACCTCAAGCGGAAGGCGAGAGCCGCCGCGTGCCACCTCAAGCGGACACCGAGCTCCGCCGCGTTCCACCTCAAGCGGACGCCGAACTCCGCCGCGTTCCACCTCAAGCGGACGCCGAGCTCCGCCGCGTTCCACCTCAAGCGGACGCCGAACTCCGCCGCGTTCCACCTCAAGCGGACGCCGAACTCCGCCGCATTCCACCTCAGGCGGAAGGCGAGCTCCGCCGCGTTCCACCTCAAGCGGACGCCGAGCTCCGCCGCATTCCACCTCAGGCGGACGCCGAACTCCGCCGCGTTCCACCTCAGGCGGAAGGCGAGAGCCGCCGCATTCCACCT
>JAKFUT010000093.1 GCA_021732565.1 Candidatus Obscuribacterales bacterium | reverse complement strand
TCAGCGGGCGGGCGGAGCACATAGTAGATGCACCCGGGGGCACCAGAGGCGGAGGAACAAGCACCCGTGAGCAGCTGAAGTCCATTGGAATTGATGCGAATCGGGCTGAACTATTGCCCAACGAAATGAAGGAAGATCTGAGACCGTTTATGACTGCGCAAACCCAGCAGGGCCGTGACCTTGCCATGGCGGAATTGCAGCGTCGCTCAAACTCCGACACGGGAGTCAATGCGACCCATGCTAAATTCGCCTTGCAACAAGCTCGCCTTATGGATGCGGCCATTCGTTTAGATCAGGCAGAGAGAGAGCGGGAAAGGTCCAGAGGTACGCACGGTTATAAGACAGCCGAAGATAGAGTGCAAAACGTCATAAGAGAAATAGTTCGTATGGAAGGCGCCCCGGCAGCCAATGCGACAAAATATCTCAGTGGTCATGCAGCACACCTCAACGAGGTGAAAAAGCCGACTGCAGTACAAAATCAGGGGCAGGAATTCTCCGCCCGGGTAACTGCTATTCGTGCTGATGAAAGCCGCCAGAATGAGTTGGCAATTGATCTTCTTAGAGATCCCATGAAACGAACCACTAAAGTGATGCCTACACCAAAAGCCTATGCAGATGCTCTCGAGCGTTTGCAGGCAATGGCGGACAAGAACGATGATGCTGCCATTAAAGCTCTGGAACCGTTAAAAAACGATGTGCCACGCATTATTTCCGCCCTTAAGGGATCTGATCAGCAGCAAGCCATGGCAGCAAAGGTTGAGCTTGAGCGGCGGCTGAAGAGACCGACTGATGTTGGTGTAAATAGACATGACATTCTCAGCGATATCAATCCGAAAGATCTGGAAAATGCCTTAGTGGCGGAACGACAAGCGATTGAGAAGAACATTAATGGGATTGCAAATGTTGTTGATACGTTTTCGACGGTGACCAATCAGCAAACCGCTGATCGTCAAACCAGAGAGACCTCAATTGCCGCTGTAAGGAACCAGGTTTTGGAAAGCCACGAACTGAGGTTGGTGCCGGTGATCGATTGGATGGAGAGCACCAATGCCAAGCTCAACGTCCTGGAAACTTCCGACCCGGGCGCTGCGGCGGTGGTGATAAGGAATTTGCACAATTTTGCTCAGAAACCCTTCAGTGATGATCGCGGCAATGTGAGTGCTGGTCTTGCGTTGGCCAAGATGACTGGAGCCGGGGAATCATATACCAGCCTCATCGATAAACTGGAGAACAAAGATCCGAAAATTGCAAAGAAAGCTCTCAAAGAATTGCAGGAGCGATTGCCACGAAATGAGATCATCGATGAGCTCAACGATCGTCGCGCTCGTGCGTTACTAGTGACGCTGCCTGAAGGATATAAGAGTTCAGATGTGGATAAACTCATCGAGAAACTCGAACCAGTTACCCGAGATAACTCGCATACTGCGGATGTGTTGCATTGGGCCAGAGCCGAGGCGGAGCTCAAGAGAATTGAAGAATCGGCCGGCAATCTGGAAACAATAAACAAGGCTGTCGACAAGCTACTAGATCAAGCGGATCAGAACAATAAGTATGCTCGCTTGGCTGTCAGCGCACTGCTTCTTCGGGACGAGGATGCACTGCGGTGGAATAACGATGTGTTGGCTAAGACAAGTGATCGCTCGCTTGCAACAGATGCTCTTCGCAGTAGCTGCAAGGGAAGGGACGAAGTTGCCGCCGTCGTTCAATTACGCATCGCACATTGCTATGATGAGGTCGCGCAAAAAGATCCAGGTCGATTGAATGAAGCCGAAGCCTGTGCGGTGGCATTACTCGCCTCACGTGCGCCTGCGGAAAGTGACCTGAGAAAGACACTTTCCCGAACAGTGGAGCAATCGGTCGAATGCAACAATGCTGTACATGCCGGTGTATTTGAAGCGGTTAAGATTCGCGAAGGCGTGGATTCTCAGCATTTTTTGTCAAAAATGTATGTGAAAGGCGTAACTGCCGAGCGCATGCAAACAGAAGAATTCCGCAAACAATATGGTGAATTGTATAAAGTCGTCACTCAGAATGAGGAGGCTGTGCGCGTGATGACGGCACTGGCTTGCGGTCATGAGTTCGAGCCTGGACATCCGAAGTCGTCGCGCTATCTTGAAGACAGCCGAAAATTAGTGCTGTGGCTGAGCGATCAGAGGTCGACTGCAGCATCTACTCTTGCAGCTCTCAAGCAAGTTGGCGAAGACGAAATGGAAAGGCTGGAGGGCATGTACGATCCTTTCGACAGAATTGCGGCTGAGGATATTGCGAAGGCACATGATTTCATGGGAGAGGCTTATGAACACTGCGGAGATAAAGTACGTGCGGAGATTCATCGATATGAAGCAAGCGAGATACGCAGAGTTCAGCACGGGCTAGAGCGGAAGACTCCGTCCGATCCCATCGGTGCAATGTTTGATTCATTGCGACCGCTGCCTGACCAATTCACTCTAAATCTGCAATCTAATAAGTTGGAAGCAGACTTAGGAAAAGGCGGTCTCTTACACATGGTCGATTCCAGACCGGCATACCGCATTCCGAGAATGGTGCATGATCTTCTCACCGCTGTTGAGAAGGTGAGTCTATCCAGCGACAAACTGGCGATAAGAGGAAACGGCGCAATTCGACTCGCGCCAGAAATGCTGACAGTTGATGAGAAAGTGAAGAGCGTCGCCTTACTAATGAATGGCTGGAATCTTGATGACGTAGCCATATCGCTGAAGAATCTGACGAGTGATGTAGCTGTGGATCCCGTCAAAGGCACGATTAATTTATCAAAGATAGAAGGTTTGAATTTACGAATCGGTATGACGAAACCACCAGGCGAGCATTTTATGCCGGTGGCTGACAATATTGAGCTGTCGATTGACAAGACTAATCCGAACGAACCGCAATTGGCTGTCAAAGTTAGGTTTGCTGCGCAATTGCCAGGCAAAGGAGGTCAGGAACAAACTTTCCGTATTCCGATTGGCAAAGGTCAGGAACAGCAGTTCAACGTTCTTTTAGAGGAGCTGGCTAAACCGGGCGACTCCGCGGATTTGCGAAAGCTAACAGCGCTGCTTGCCTCCGAAAAAAAAGATTCACTTCTGGACCAGTTGTTTACAGGAACTGAGTCGGTTTCTCGTGATAAAGACAGTTTCAAGCTAACGAGATCTGATGTTGCAAACCTGGAAGTTGGTGGTCGCAAACTTCAAGTGGGCAAAGACGTTGAGTTCAACATTCATGCATTGCAACACAAAATCGATGGAATGAAGGGTGTGTCAATTGAGAATCCGTTCCCTGCAGATGTGCAGAAACAGTTGGGAATTGAAGGAAACATTGTAATCAAAAAGATCGAATTTGGCAGAGTAGACGCAAATGGAGCGCGGGAGCTACGAATAACCACCAGCCCTCCGTTGGAGTATGTTTCGGTGAAGCTCGACAAGAACCTGAAGCCGGTGGGCAAGGACATATCGTTCGGAATGATACTTGAGGGAAGCAAAGTTGATGCGACCTTGATGGTGAAAGATCTCGAAAAAGGTATGAACGGTGATTGGAACCTCAAACTAAATGGCTCTCACGAGGCGCGGAAGAAACTGCTTGAGAGTTTCGGTGCTCCATCGAATGTTGCAGACGCGCTCAAAGATGTGTATTCGGTAACGAAGGTAGGAAGCAAATTTGAGATAGAAGTAGGAGGCGAATCGCCAGCGAAAATAACTATTCCCGTCGATATCGGTCAGAAAGGCTTCATGAAATCGGATTGGACAATGGAACTTAAAGGTACGCAGAAGCAAAACAAAGAACTGCTTACCAGGCTGGGCATTCCATCTCAAGCAGCGGATGTGCTGAAGAAGGCCGACGTTATTACCAAGGAAGGGGACAAAATAACCGTTTCTGGATCGCCGCAGGAAATTGATTTTGATGGTTTGAAACTTTCTTTAGACCGCAAGGTAACCCTGGAGCTTAAGGAAAACGGCGATGACCTAACCTTAACGATGACGGGCGTAGAGTTGACGGATGTACCGATCAGCGGTTTCACCGGCGCCGACACGATCAAATCAATAGTTAGAGCCAGTCTTCCGGAGAAAATTAAAAAGATAACTCTCCATCGCGATAAAGAAGGAAAGGTTGATCGAATGACCATTGATCAAGGCGATCATTTCATAAAAGGAGGAAGCACGATCGAATTTGACAAGGACATGAACATGACCTCTGCCGATCTCAGAGTGAACAATCCGCTCTCTAAGGCTCTCTACGGCTCAGCGGACACAGAGAGCAAAATCATTTTGAAACGTGTTGACGGACAAATTGTATGTGACAATCGCACCGACATAGGCTTTCATACGGTCGCAGGAACAATAACGGAAAGCAAGATTGTGCAAGGCACGCTATTAGCGATTCCCGGTGGAGTTGCTGTTGTGGGAGCCGCATACTGGTTGCGACGGAGATAGCGCGATACCAGGTTGTGATTTTGATGCTTCACACTGATTTAGAAGATCAGCGTAAGCGAAAATGGCTTTGGGTTCATGGACGCACAGGATGGTAACACGGGGAGCGATGCTACAGATCCCCCAACGGTTTCAGCGATTGATTGCTATAGGTGCGTCAGCGAAAACCACATCTACGAAATCAGGTTTAGTGAATGGCCTCAGCGCGCATGTCGCTGTTGCCGTTGGTGGGTCTATGATAGGCCTGCTGGTTGTCTATTGGCGTTTCTACTGTCAGGCGAGAGCAAGTCTGGTCACAGAAGATTACCGAGTCGTTGTTAATATCTGCCAAAACGCTGCCACTGGAACATCACATTTTTGCGAACCTGGCACATCCAGGCTGCTGAGGCGACATTCGCAGTCGAGACTCTATATGCGGACCCCGGGAGTAATCGTTGTTTGTAAATTGTAAATCGGATATATATCGGTGGCGGAGCTGTTTGGGATATGTCTGGCAACTGAGGCAGGGAATTCCCTGCTATGCTTGAGGATTTCTTGGGAAGCCGTGAGCCATGATCCACCGTTTCTTTGTGAAACGGATCCACGTGTGCGGCGCCCGGCTCGCTTTTCGGGCGAACCCTTTTCTCTCAGTTTCACAATCAGCTGCCATGTGGCGACCTCCCGGGCACCCCTGTAATTTCACCAGGGCAGCAGATTTCAGCTACAAAGTACTGACAAATAATTCCGTCGAAAAGTCTGCCATTTAATTATCGGCGCCTCACTGATGCTACGCACCGGTCTCGAGTAGGAATCCATATGAGTCTGCGTTCAGTACCTGTATGCTTCCCGGAAGTTCCGCCAGAGGTGTTTTCCAGTGAACATGACCACAGGCAACAAGTGATATCTTTGCCCGGTGTAATGCGCCGCGTACGGCTTCGTGTCCGGGAAGGGAGTGCGACGGCACATCCGGTCCCTGATGGAGAAGCAAGACGTCGGGGTTTTGACTTAGTAAGTCTTTTACCGCGCGAACGAAGTGTTTTTCGCTTCGGCGAAGGGGTTTGTTCGCATCACCGATGATGCCTCCTACTCCGGCAAAAATCACTCCGCCCAGATTGACTGTTGTTCCATCCAGCATATGCACTCCGGGCTGACTTGAAAATGCTTTGTGCTCTGATAGCGATGTACCGAATGCGTCATGGTTACCCGCCACACCCACCACCCATGCGAAATAGTTAGCAAAAGCATTCCAGACTGGCCTGGCATCTCCACAGCCTCCGCGCTTCTCTAGATCGGGTGCAGTGTACAGATCGCCGCACAGTGCGATGCCAATGCGCTCTGGTGGAGGAAGTTCACCGGCTATGCAAAGTTCGTACATGCTGTCTGCAAGTGCCACGCCGACCTGCTCAGGAACGTGGCGTCCGTCAATGCGCGAATCAATAACTCCTTGTAGATCCGAGCAAATGAGCAGTGCATCTAAGCCGTCCGGGAGCTGATCTGCTTTTGCGCGTATAAGAGGAAACCTCTTGCGTTCGACTCCTCCATTGCCCGTTGCAGAGCTGTATGGCAATTCGAAAAAGGGATGTCGCTCGATGGAAAGGATTCGCATAATTTACTTAGTTATGTTTATGAGTAATTCGTGATCGTCTTCATGACTGTCGGCTTGTGTGTGTTGAGATCGTTAGTAGTATTGTCAGCGGGTACCAGGGCGCAGGAAAAGAAAAGATAGCCAATCCATGCGACCAAACCGAACCATACAATTGGAATGCGGAAAGTCCATGTTCCATGCCAATAACCGGTAACAGTGGTCACACCACGCTCCCGTGTAAGGAACAGGACCTGGATAGTGAGACGTATGACCACATTTGCCACAGCGTTCGCATATACCGCAAAAACCAGCAGGAACATTTTGCTGACGTAAAACTTCCGGTTTCGTCATCCACAAGTTGCAGTAGCACTGTTTAGACATGGACTTCACGCCTTTTGATTTCGTTTCAGGTTCTGGTAGTCCCAATTTACCACCTCTTGTCCTGAGTCGGCATTCATTTGGAAAGAGCTGATTGCCACGTTATGTTGTCGCGCTGATACTTTCTTCGCGGGCACTGGCAATGCTCCGATTATTGTGCAACGGCAAGCGAAGTATTGAATCACGTACACTATTTCTTTCCGGTAGCAAACGAGACATTCCAAACTCTCGTTAACCGTTTCTTCGCACGACGAACAACGCAATCGGCACCATAGGTTGCTCTCAGCGTGTGTTCGCCAGTAAAGGAGAGAATTGCCGGTTCGATGCTGGTATAGCCTGTTTCGATGTTGTCCCAGTTGTACACCGTGTTGGAATTCTCGGCCGCATACTGATCCGGTGGTGGTGATGGCGCTTTTCCGAGCCGCCGTATGGTATCGCTGACTGTATCGAGAACGAACAGCGCGGAGTGCGTCGAATTTCCGTTCTTTCCAATGAATGCCATGTATCGACCGCCGGGACTCATTACAGCAGACTTAGCCTCGTAATGCTTCTTGCTAAAAATAGAATCTTGAAATTGAGAGTCCTGTTCATTCAGATAAACCAAGTCTCGTAACGTGATTGTAATTCCATATTCGTTTTTTGAAATCAAAACATATCGGCTCTTTGCTTTGTTGAAAGCCCGGCACTCCCAGACTTCAGCAAGCTCCTGGCTCTTCAATGGCTTACCGTGCAGATCCTTCAACACAATCGTGGTGTTTCCAAGATCTACGTCGTGTCTAGGCGTATTGGTAATTCTCTGCAGGCACTCGAGAACGGTTACGGTGCCTTTTGTCTTCTGAATGTTTTCATGCATCTCGTTAGCCGAACTCACTGAAGCGCGAGGACCCTTTGCATAGTTCTCGATTACCGTGGATCCGGCAAATACCAGCGGCTGTGCCGCCAGCATTGTCATCTGAGCGACCAGAACCAGGCACAACTTGAGTTCAGTACCTATTGAATTAGTCGATGATGCGAACATTATTGCTCCAATAGGCTAGTTTCGCGAGACCGTCGTTGGGAAACAAAATATTCCACATTGGAATATTCTTGAGCGTCAAAATATTCCAATATGGAATATTATTCCAGATTGGAATATTTTTCGAGGAGATAGTATTCCAATCTGGAATATCCTGGTCTTGAAGGCAAGGATGCCCCGCGAAATAAGTTCTTTTGTGGACTTCAGTCGCGAATGCTAAACTCTGCTCGGAGCATTCACACGATTCCACTCCCCAGTTGGCAGGTACTTCATCGATAAACCAGTCGTGTTCTCGGCTTTCCCGCCTGCTCGAAGAGTTGGTCTGGGACTGCTCGGCATAGGAATTGCCGGTCGCATGGGAGCTGAGTTGATACCTACGCGTAGTTCTGACTTCCCTACTCGATCTGACGGGTCTTTCCGACCCGCATTTGATGAGAAGCCCTTGTTGGATAGTCAGAAATACACGCATTGAATCTTCCAATGAGATTTGCTTCCTTTTGGCGGGTCCAACCTAACCAGTCGAGACAAGGCTACAATTCAGCCACTGTATGCTTCTAAACTCTACTAATTCGTCTTACCTAATCCGTCGACAGATTGGTATGTCACAGTGAACTTGCAGCAAGCAGCTGACCGACAGAACAAAAGGTCAGTTTCTCTAATTCCAGGCGTTGATGTAGTTCTGATAATGATTTTGTTGGTTTGTGCGGTGCATTCTTCGGGCATAGCAGTTAACGAATGCTGTCTACGGCCGCAGTGATGACATTGAGATGGTTCAAGCGCCAACTTGAACGTTAAGTGGATGATGGGCATGGAAGAAGGAAAAATAAAACCTATGCCAGCCGGCGCTGAGGGATATGTGATTCCCGATTGCGGTTCGGTAGCCTTAAAGTATTTAGACCCGGAGAAGAGATACAGGGCTAAGATGTATTTACTGAGTCCGGCGATTACCCGTCAAATATGTGAGATTGCAGGTGTTTCTGCTGATTTTGACCTTGCCGGAATTCGCAGTGCTTCGCTCGACTTGTTTCAGACCAGAGGGTCGATTGTTTTTGAAATTGAGCGCAGTGCCAAGCCTGGTGAGATTGTAATTCGAATTATGCGTGAACGATGGGCGTCAATTGATGAAGGTCATCGTGATGATCTCACAGGTGTTAGAACCACATACCAGGCAAAGTCGCTTCCCGATAAGGTGTTGACGCTTGTTGCTAAGTGTCTGCGAATAGATTCTCAAAATGTCGGTACCTTTATTATTCGCGTCAACCTTAAACATCGTGCTTGTGGATTGTTCGCCGAGGAAGGCGCCGGAGACATCTTTCCTGATTCCTCATATGCCGAGTATTTCTTGGGATCGCAACCGGATCTGGATCAAGCTGCAACTATCGATTCAGAGCCACTAAATTTAGTGGCATCTTCTGACGGTATTATCACTGAGGTGTCTGCTGCTTCATCAGCATCATCATCGTTTTCTAATTCGTCTTCCCTTTCCGGTGTCTCTTTGTCATCGTCATCGTCATCGTCTTCGTACACTTCTTCCCTCTCCGCCGACTCTTCATCTTCATCTTCTGCTTTTATGCTGGTGCCCGATTCTGAGCCCATGATGGAGTCCACTCCTGATGTGACTTCAACTGAGATCGTGGAAGCGAAATCAAATGTGGACCTGTCACATGTTGCCACGGTCGGATCTACCCTGAGCGAAGCAGAGGTGATGCCACCTGTTTCTAATCCGTTTGCTCGGGCAAGGGCAGGGGTCTTAATCTCCGCTGGGCAATCTAGCGCTGGTAGAAGTCGGCCCGGGAACGGCAACTTCAGAAGCAGGCGAGGACCAGAGGAGGAATTCTCGCACGACTTCTCTGACGAGGGAGAGGCAGGTGTTCGAGCAAGCAAGTCTACAGTTGAGTACATTGAGGAAGCGCCGGGATCGCCATCGAGTCTCAATAGATTTCTGCCAGCCGGAGCGACGGAGTACGGGCACACTTCAGGAAATGGCGAGTTGAGCCAAGTGGGCGATGATGCAACTGCGTCATCAATCGGTTTGGATGACCCAGTCGTTTCTGGAGACCAAGACAACGGTAACTTTCCTACCGCCGACGTTTCTCAGCCGGAGAACCTTTTTTATCCAAACGAGTCGGTGGGTGGGAACGTTGGATTCTTAGAAGATCGAATTGATTCTAATGGCGAGGCTGATGAAGACTCAGGTGATCGAGATGCCGATTTGGAATCAGATGAGCCTCTCAAGAAGAATCGAAGTGACTCTTCCCCGGGCGCAACGGATCTGGAATTGTCTGCAACGGGTTTTGATACCAGATCCTATGGTGCTGATGCAGTTGGTATTGGAGCTTCGCCTCCGGACCAATCAGAACACAATTTCAACGATGCCGCATCTGGTGACGTAGAGGCAGCCAGTGCACTAGCGGAGAAGGTTGAAAGGGGATTCAGCAGTTATTATTTCAAAGATGACGAGCCGCCCCCTACTACGTTCGATGCTGTTGCTGCCGGTGGCGATGTGGTCGACGGCGCTGCGCGCACCATCAACGACTCACTGCCAACACAGCATGAGGAGGGTGGGTTTTCAATTCAAACCGGCAAGAGTAACACCGCTGGAAATTTCGACAATCCTTCCCCTGGTGCAGCGGCGTTTGCAGAAGTGGTGTCTGAACCCAAGCTTGGTCCCACAGTGCCCGAAAGCATTTACTCCAAGCGGGATGTCGATCAATTGCTCAAACAACAATCCGATACTATTATCAGCGCACTCAGTGGCTCGTTTGCAGCTCAGCAACGTTCGTTTCGTGAAGGGGTCGACAGGCAGGAGAAGCTCTTCAGTAACGTGACAGATCGGCTTGTTTCTCAATTGGAGCAATCGCGCCAGAAACTGGAATTAACCGTGGAGCAGTCTGAAGAAAGCACGCAGTACAAATTGGAAGCCTTTCGCCATGAGCTTGCGCAGGAGTTGGCTCAGTATCGTGGATACGTTAGTCCGGAAGGGCTTCCCGCACCGCCGCCGATGTCAGGAACGCCTGTTGAAACCAAAGATGTATCAAGTAAAGTTCGGCGACGGCAGCTATCCTCCGATTTAGGCGCCGGGTTAGGACTGAAGTCGCTTGTTCTGATAACTATTGTGCTGCTCGTAATCATCCTGTTCATAGTATTGGATCTGTCAAACAGACTGGACGCGGCGGCGGGTAAATTCGCTCCTCTTGCACCTTCTAACTCATCGGCCGCGCCAAGTCCAGCAAATTCGAATTCACCTCAAGGAAATGGTCGATAAAACTCGGCATCCGGACAACCGTCTACAGGTTCCTGGAAGCTTTTCATTTCTCTGCCCGTTTTACTGTCTGTAAATTTCTTCGAAAGGTCGCGAGGCTGAGTCGTACGGTGCCTGATGGCGTTCCTTCGTCACCGCCAAGCGGATTCCTGACAGTTACCGTGCCTCCTTCCCCGCTGTCAGGATCGAAATCGATAACGGTGTAAGCGCGGGGGGCACGGAACTTATCGTAAGTAATACCGCCTGCATCGTAGCTTTCACAAACAACCGGTGTTCTCGGGTGCTTAAAGGCTGCAGTGAAAATATCTCGAAGCTCATCTTCTGAGGCATTTACTTTGCTCTTGACCGATTTCCCTGTAAGGAGGGTAAGCACCGGGTCAATCGTGGTTGTGTTGAAGGCTCCTTCCGTCGGCGATGAACCACCCGATAAATTTAAGGGCGCTCGTCTATAAACAGATTTCTGGCAATATTTACCATAGGCCTTTTCCAAAACATTCGCCCATAGACCATGACGGCCGGGTTGATTAAACAAACCCATCTCGGCTTCGGTAGGCTGCTTTACGGTGATTGGTTCATCCGTTGCTCCAGGAAAAGTAACCGTATAAGTTCCGTCTTTGTTGTCTTTGATCATTTTTTCGATCAATTCGGCGTTGGAGATTGCAACTGCTGCAAGAGTAGCCAGGAAGTAACTGTTTTCGGACCGTCCCTTGATTGCCTCAACTTTGATTGAGCGCCCGGGGTTGCGTGGATCTTCATAGAGACTTTTGCTCAGCCCTTCCAGTTGATTTGCAGCGGTTCTGTCTGCATAACTGTAAACATCACGCACTCGGCGCTGCTGATAAGCCCAGGCCTTCTCTTGCTTGATGTCGAGTTCTTGAAATTTTTTGAGATCTGATCGACTGATTCCGGACCACGAGCTCAGGCTTGAGTGCTTGCTGTACAATGCAGCAACCACCTGAGCCTCCTTTCCCTTGAAGGTCGGATTCTCCAACGCGGCGTTCAGCTCTTTAACAGTGAGATAGCCATTTTTGTCTTTGTCGATGGAGTCAAATATTTTCTCCGCCACAGACGCCAGTTCACCTCTTTTGAGAGGCATCGGCAAATCGGATTTCAGTTCTGTCTTTGTAAGCATGCTGCCTTTAGGTGCGAAATAGTCTGTTACCTCACGTTGCCCGAGAGTGCGATTGATAAAGGTGATTACTCCACGATTTGAAATGTGCAACGAACCAAGTTCATTCGTCGGTTTACCGTTCTCAAACTTCCTGAAAAGGCGGCTTTCCGGATCCTGTTCGAAATACGGAATCAATACGGCGTTCTTACCCTCGCCCTTGTTGAAATACACGCCGGTCAGCTCGTCGTTTCTAATCCAGCTTCGTTTGATCTTCAAATCCGTTTCTTCGCCGTCCGTCTTACGCACAATCCGGCAAAGGAGTCGATCTGAGAATTCCATCGTTCCTTCGGAACGAGTGATCTTGCCAGACAGAAGCGATAGTGGTTGCTCTGATACTTTTGATTTTGATTTGTCGCTGGAGGGTTCTTTATCAGATTGTTTTTCCTGACCCTTCTCGTTTGTTTTCTCCCGGCAGGTCAA
Source organism: Candidatus Obscuribacterales bacterium (assembly GCA_021732565.1). Lineage (GTDB taxonomy): Bacteria > Cyanobacteriota > Vampirovibrionia > Obscuribacterales > Obscuribacteraceae > JAKFUT01. The sequence goes on along the minus strand of JAKFUT010000093.1, from coordinate 21,454 downwards.
TGACTCTGTTAGTTCGGTACCAGAGGCAGGTGTGCTGCTCAAGGTCTCCGTTAAGCCATTTCCTAATTTGCTAGTGCGGAGACTCAGTTCACACAACTCTTCGACGAACCCTCGGGCCGCAGCCTCGGTGCTGGAGGGCTTCTCCTTAGGAGCTCGAACAGTTCTTGTGCTGCCATCTAATGAGAGGCTCAAAAGATCGAGCGAACTCGGTGATTCAATCGACTGATCATGCTCAACAAGAAACGTTTCGATTCCAGACATAAGTCATCTCCTTGAAGCTCCCGCATTGCGACTGTTTCAACAGTCGAGTTATTAATGAAACTCTTCTTGCCGTCTAAGTGCGCGGGACTAAGCTATCAAGAAGTTATCACAACCAAATCACAATCAGCATGTGTGGCTAGGAATCCTGTAACATGACATTTTTACTGAACCGGACAAGGAAATTTTTATTGCGAGTGGCCGGCATAAGAGGTTCTGTTTCTGTGAACCCGCTTTCAGCTCTGTAGTATCAACCTCTCGGGACACTGGCACCATCAAATCGAGCTCAAGCCTCATGTCGAGCAGATTAACGATAGCCTGCGCGGATCCAAATCGGCAAAGTGTTCGGCACTGTGACTAAGGAGTCAGCGGACGTTCCGAACTCTTGAACCAACAGAACGACTACGCGAAATTTCTCAAGCTTGGTGGTACCAGAGGCATTACCGATGGATTTTTCACAAATTTGTCCAGTCGCGGTAAGGTTGGCTCAGTTATTGTAATTGCATCGAGTGAGTCCTGCCTATCTCCTTGCCCTCTGGACTCCACAGCCGAAGAACTTTTCTGTCCTCCTCTCAATTACTCAAACAAGCAAGATTGGCATAACCTCTCCACTATTGCCAATCTTGCTGTTCTGAGGAGTCGGGTGAGTTCTTTTCATGCTCCGGGCCATCAGTTCTTTTTTCGACCGATCTCAGTCCTTAAGATATCGAGCTCTCGCGGTTATGGTTTCGGGATTTTCATGGTTGAGTTGATATGACTTCCTTAGCTCATCCTCGCCGATCTTGCGTTGTTTGAGTTTCTCAATAAGAAGAAGCGCTAGCCGCAGGTGTGCGTCTGCATTGACAGAATCTATTTCCATCGCTTTGCGATAGCATGCGGCTGCAACATCGTAATTAGCATTGAGTTGTTCTTCCAGGTGTCCGAGTTTGATTTGAAAAATCGCATTATTCGGCATTAGCTCTGCAGCCTTCTTAATATGTTGAAGAGCTTTCTCCGTGTTCTTGTCTGTCGACAAGAACAAGAGTCCGAGCTGGAACTGAGCATCTCCATTGGCTGGATTCAGATTAACACCCTTCTCGAATTCCTCTCTGGCTTCCAGCGCTCTATTCATATTGAAGAGAGATTGCCCAAGCAGTACGTGGGCGTCCGACAGTTTAGGATCCAGTGAAATCACTTGCCTCAATACAGTTTCTGCGCCGGGATAATCCTTATACTGTTCCAGCTTTAGCCGGCCGATTCCCAACATGGCGATGGTATGTCGCGGGTTAATTGCCAGGGCATTCCGGTAGAGTAGCTCAACGCCTTCATAGGTTTTCTTATCTTTGAGGAGCAGGTTTGCCAATCCAACTAACGCTTCTTCTTGCTTGGAATCTAATTTAACCGCGGCGCGAAATTCCTTCTCAGAATCGTCAATTAGACCGGCTGCATATAAAAAGCGTGCAAGAGCAAGATGGCAAACTCCCAGGTTCTTACCCAGTTCTACTCCCTTTCGCAGCTCGTTTTCTGCCTCTACTTTTCTATCCGCTCTCAGTGCCAGTGCATTGCCCAGTTCGGTGTGCAAAATTGGATTTGTTGGATCGACCATGATAGCTTTCTTGAGCAGAGCTTCAGCTTTAAAAGATTCGCCGCGTTTAAGCATAAACCGAGATAAGACCAGGCTTGCTTCTACGTCGTGATCATCGCAGTCGAGGGCGCGCTTGGCGAATGCTTCAGCAACCTTGGGGTCCTTGCCGCCATAGGTGCTGAATAATATTCCCAGCGCCAGATAGGCTCGACCGTTCAAATTATTTAGCTCAAGCGCTTTCCTGAACTCGTGCTCTGCGAAATCATGACGACTGAGGCAATCATCATTGAGTTTGCCCAACCAGTAATGAGACATTGAATCATCCGGATCGAGTGAAACGGCTTTCTCCGCTTGACGTAATGCCTCGTCGTTCTGTCCTAATCTCCAATAAGCCCTGGCCAGTTTGTGACGAGCTTGAGAAGACTCCAGGTCGTATGCAACTGCTGTTTGGGCTGCACGGAAAGCTTCGTCGTAATTGCGTTGAATATCCAGCAAGTCCGCCAGGAGTAGCTGGGCATCTACTGATTTCGGATTAGCTTTGATCGCTTCGTCGAGTTCATGCCGAGATTCCCAGAACTTTGCTCTGTCCAATTCTTGCCGAGCTGTTCTCATGTGGATACCATAGGATGCCAGCTCTCCATTTACCGGGGCGGATTCTTCCAGTGGCGCAGTTATCGGCGCCGGTCTTACCAGCGCCGAAGGAGCGCCGAGCACAAGTTTGGGACCAGCAAAACCACCTGAAAGAACGGGGGTTTGCGATTCTCCCTTTTCTTTCTGAACGGCCCCCTGTACTCGCTGTTTCATTGATTGAAATGCGTCTTCAATCGTTATCGCATCCGGATTACTCTTCAGTGCATCAATTAGGTAGCGGGTGAAGTAGCTATTTTTCAGCGCGTCCGATTCCCAGGAGCGTTGGTTGGGGGTGCTGGAGCAAATGACCATGCTACCAATTCCCTGTGCCACAGAAGGGGAATCGGCATTAGCTCGATGGGAGTCTTGACCGGCGCCGCTATAGCAAGTATCCAACACCATGAGAATTCTTCTGGTATGAATTCGTTCCTTCAATTTCTTCACCAGATCTCGCATTTCAATGCCGGTGGCGAATAAGCGTTTTACCTCGGTATCATGAGCGACTATGTAATTGACGTGCCCGATATCCATTCCTGCGGGTGAGCCGTGGGTTGAGAGGTAAATTACGACCAGGTCGTTCGGATTGGCCGCGTGGGGCAAGAAGGAATCTCCCAGCGTATCTCGGATGTTAACGGTATTAGCCTTTTCATCCGTAAGGAGTTTTACATGATCGGGTTTGAATTTGCCCAAGCGCGGGTCAACGAGGTAATCGTAGAAATCTTTTGCATCCTTGGCTGAATATCTCAGAGAAGGCACCTGTGGATCTGCAAATTTGCTGATTCCGATTACCACTGCCCATTTGTCACCGATTGGCTCATTCTCGGAAAGAGCCCGCAACATGCTCTTTGCACCCGTTGGCGCACTGAGTGAAGGTTTGCCCGTGGTAAGGCCGGTTCGAACCGGTGAAGTTGTAGCAGCGGGTGAAAGAGTCTTTGCCCTGGACGAATTGTTCATCGGCGTAGCGGCACCGGCCGATGGCGGTTTGGACGTGCTCGCATTGGCAGGCGAGAGGGAGGGGAGCTTTGGAGCGGCCTTCGCCTGCGACGAGCGAGCCGCGGTTGTCGGGGGTGACTGCGCGGTGTCTGCCAAAACCGCCGGAGGATTGAGGACTGCTATGAGTAGTAACTGCGCTAGAAGGCGCTGTGGTCGATTGGTCCGGAATTCTGGTTGTTCATCCCCATTCATAATGTCGCCTTGCTGAATCCTTCTGTGATCTGTTGATAACAGCTTACCCGTCGACGAATGTCGTAACACCTGCCTCCGTAGTACTTTTAGGCAAGAGCAGACTTTCCCTCTTCCACCTTAACGTGTCCTGCGGAGATTTTAGGAGGGACCCCGGGAAATTCACCGATTTATTTTGATTCATCATGCCATTCAGAAATTTTTCAAATTCGATGACTAATATCGTTTTGTCGAGAGCGGGAGCACACCAAATCATGGCAAACATCGAAGAAAGAGCAAGCAATCTTGAGTCCGAACTGAAGAGCGGTCAATTTCAAAAAGTGTCAGACGATCTATACAGGGAAGCGGCGGAGAATCCCGGCGAGTTCAATGCAGTGGTGAAAAGGTTTGCCGAGAAGAATTCCGATGATCGCAAACAAAATATGTTGCTATACCTGCTCTGGAGCTTCATGAATCGGGAAATGATGTAGAGAAATTTTTCGGAACGGGCCATGTAGATCATGTTGAAGTGAAAACGAGCATGCTTACGCATTACGGTGAACAGCAAGGCGATCTCTACGTCGCTCCTGGAAAAATTGAGCAACCTTCTGAGCAACCACGTCCTGAACCCGTGTTGCAATCATCAAACTATCCTGCTGAGCCGATGCGCACTGAGCAGCCGAAGCAGGTGGATGTAGATAACATGTTTCATGTTGCCGGCAATATTTTCTCGTCGGTATTTGACGGCTTCCAGCATGGTAACACCAGCAAAATTAATCGCGATAATAGCGGAAGCAATGAAGAGCATCAGTACAACGGCTCGCCGTTACCTGCCGCCCGCTTTGGCGGGTGGAAGTAGCCCTCCCGCATAAGATTTTTCATCTCTCGACCAGCAAGGGGAACCGAATAACCGGTTCCCCTTGTCCGTTGCGGAATGTGAGTCGCCTGATTAGATGAGCAATGCCAATGCCGGCGATGCCGGACGGCATTGGCAAACGTTGTCGGAAACGGCGGAACTCCCGGGCCTGTTGTCCGCCGGAAGAGTGCCCCATGCAAATGCCGGTCATATCGTCCATTGGCTCGACGTCGGCGCAAATCCGCAGCCGAAATCAGTCAAGGATCTCACACACCGAGAGTGTGACTCAGGATGGGCGGGTATATCGAAATGGTGGAGGTTCAGATTGCGAGTTCAGGGAAAACTAGCGTTTAAATTGGTACTTTGCATTGTCACTCCGTTGATAGTGCAGCTTGCACTGCTGTCCTATCTAGCAGTTCTCCTTAACGGTGCCGAAAGACTTTCCCGAGCTGAGGTGCATTCCAGAGATGTCACCAATAAGCTTGATAGCATCGGTCATCTGGTGGCGCTCAAAGCTGTCGCCACACTGCAATACGCTATCACCAAAGATCCCGACTACAGCAAAATAGCCATGAGTAGCGCGGCGGCGGTACCGGCAGAAATTCAAGCGCTGAAGGGACTTTGCTCAGAAGATCAGACAGATCCAAAAGATCTCGTCGAGCTAAGTGACGTTGCCTTGAATTTGGCGGCGGTCTGTGACGGCGCGCTAGGTCATGCAGGGAAACCGGACATTGAGCGATTGCAGTGTCCGACGGTAAAGGAAAAATGGCAAAGATTCTATCGTGTAAGAGAACGACTCATGCAGGAAGAAAAAGTTCGGCACGATCACATTATGTCGGTGTTGCCTCAAGCCAAGGATCAGGTCAAGGATTATATCTATGTGTGCGTAGGATTCAATCTGATCATCGCGGTTCTCACGATTTCATTGCTAGCTGGAAGCATTGTCCGGCGCATCAATAAACTGACGAGGAATGCAATTTCTTTATCAGAGGGTAAAAGCATTAACGAGAACCCGAGTCGGGGTACCGACGAACTAGCGATTCTCGATCAATCGTTTCACAAGATGGCTCGTGCTCTCCATGAAGCACTGGAGCAAGAATCGAAACTTGCGCGAATTGATACGTTATCGCAGCTTCCCAATCGGTTTTCCTTTTCTGAGAAAGTGTTGTGTCCGGTATCAGTCAAACGGGATAATCAAAACACTTGTATCGTGATTTGTGACATAGATAAGTTCAAGTCGATAAATGATCGGTACGGTCACGCCGTTGGTGATGAAGCGATCAAACATACTGCATCGTGTATTCGAAATACGGTTCGCGATTCCGATGTAACTGCTCGGTGGGGTGGGGAAGAATTCATTATCTGCTTGCCGAATTCAGACCTTACAGGCGCCACGACATTGGCGGAACGGCTTCGAGCAGCTGTGTGCGACTTGCAACTCTCGGGTGGAGACTCGTATTTCAACTTCACGATATCTTGCGGTGTGGCTGAGAAACTAGCCGATGAAGACATCGAAGTAACTATTCAACGAGCAGATGCAGCACTTTATCGTGCGAAAAACGATGGGCGGAATCGAACGGTAATTGCGTTGACCGACGAGCGATTGCCTGTAACTTCCGGGGTGATGTCTGCACTGGGCTCGTGATCTACTTGGTAATTCCGGCACCTGGATAGCGCCCGTTGCTTCTTTCAGCGCAATCTTTCAGGCCTGCGCCGGGATCTTCAATTGAAGACTCCATCAATCCTGGCATTAATTTTCTCAGATTGATTCAAAGTGTGGGCAGAGGCAAAAGCCGGAGACGTCAGCCTGAACAGGTAACAATTGTTTCGGAAACACACAGTCGAGGCGGTGTAGAAGGATCTAATCTCTACGCTTGATCGGTAAGCGGCCATGCAGGTACGTTCTTAATCTCCCCTTCCTTAAGTCCTCCCAGATGTTGAAGGATCCGCTCATACCGGTCATCATTCGACCGAAAGTTAACCAACATGTTTGTAGAGAGTCCTTCACGGGTGGAGAACAGATTGAGGAAGACTGTGCCATCTGGTTCCATCCATGCGTATCCCACAGACGGTCCATCCTCGTCCTCATCTTCTTCGCTGTTTAGATCTTCTTCATCGCGGTCTTGAGTCACCATCAATATCTCCTTACTACCTGAGTTGTTGTAACCGACCCTCTAGAAGGTGCAATGTGTTAGGAAAAGCTCGGCGGAAAATTTCTTGCATTCGGGGAGGTTGCGATGTACATCCGCCACCGCGCAGAATTGCATATGCTTCTGCAAATGTTTCACTGCGTCCACCTTCACCGGTCTGCAAGAAATATGTTAGCGTACGGCGGTCACTGCGCGATAGTCGATTGAGTGCGGCGAGATCCCGCTCGTAGGCTTGGGCGAAAGCGGTACTGTTGGAGAAATGCCGGTCGGAGGTTGGCGTTAGCAGATCCGCCACGGGCATTTCTCTTCCCAGTGCTCCGTCGATGGCGTGCCCCAATTCGTGCCGGGCAACGCCAGCTCGGCGCACAGCAGAGGTTCTCTCCATTACTCCAGGCGAACCGAGTACTTCGAAGGTTTCTGCCACCACCGAAACCCGTCGTGATCCTGAGTGTACCCCGTCGAGGTTTCTGAATGTGGAGCCCGGCTCATGTCCCCTCGGTGTACCCTGTAGCCCGGGAATTGCTGTTGGAAGAGTTGTGGCCGCAACCAGTCGTTCTCCCTGCCGTGACAGCAGGCTTCTTTCTGCGGCCGGCAAATTTTGCAGCACCGTTTCCATTTGTTGTGCAAACTCCGGTGCTACTTGCCCGACGCATTCAAAAATTCTTGAACCGGCGCGAACCTCACGACCGGCGGTAGTCGTTACTATTCTTTCCCAACCTGTACGATTCTCCCGTACTATTGTGCCGTTCCCTTCAATTGTGAGAGTTCCCACAGTTCGTTGCCCTGTGCTGTTGGTCATTAGCCACTCGCTCTGGAAAGTTTGTAGTTCGGCAATGGTTCCATCGGGAAAGACGACCCTGTGGGGCACGGAGCTTCCATCGGCGCTGTAGTTTGTTCCATACTCGACCGAGGTTACACGTCCTTGACTGTCTTGTATGGAACTGAGTTGGCCTCGCTCAAATCTGAGCACGCCGCCGTGGGTGTCTACCTGGTAGCCAGTATCGCTGAGCGTTCGCGCAGGAGAATTAGCCAGAGGATGATCAGAGGGATAAGTTTCTGCCCATTCTGTAGCGCCCGTTCTTCTGGCTACTCGCCCATCGGCAAAGCGAATCTCATGCGGTTCCTGTTGTGCACCACTGTGAGTTTGTCCATAGACAATTTCAGTTCGTCGTCCACCGTCCTCCACTGAGGAAATTCTTCCCTGCTCAATTCTGAGGACTGATCCGCTCTGATTAACGCGAAATGCTACATCGGTGCGTGGATTGTTCGCTTGTGGATGACCGGCGGGGTATGTTTCCGTCCAGGTGCTCCCCGCTCTTCGGGCTATACGTCCATCAGGAAAACGAATCTCGCGCGGTTCTTGCTCCCCTCTGCGGTGTGGCGAGCTGTATATGAACTCGACTTGTTGCCCATCACCGTGATCGATGGCGCTAAGTCTTCCATTTTCGTACCGTATTGTTCTGCCGCTTTCATCGGTGCAACGTTCGACCAATCCGTCTCGAACGGAAGTAACCCGGCCGTTTTCAACGCGTGAAACCCTTCCTCTCCAATCAACGGTGTACTCGGTGTCTCGAAATGTTCGTGATGGTCCTGTTTGCGGGTGCCCGGGGGGGCACTCCACCCACTGTGTTGGACCCACGCGCCGGGCGATCATACCATCGGGAAAGCGAATTTCGTGAGGCTCTGCGCGCCCCGGGCTGTGCGTGGTGTTATTAATTACCTCTGCGTTTAGCCCGGCCACTGGTGCGGTCAATAGATCCACACCGGGTAGAAAATGCCTGACAATGGGAATGGCTTCTGCTAGACCTCGCCAGGACGCCTGATGCGCGCCGGGAGGCTCCGGTACGACAGAAACCTGCCGGAAGGCTTCTAGAATCCGAGTACGGGCTTGTACGTCCGCCGGGCCGGTACCCGGATTTGCAGCACAGTCTCGCATGCTGCGATCCATGTATTGCTGTAACATCACTCTGTCGATTCGTGTGGATGGCGAATGAGCTTCCAGTGCTCCTAACCATTGGCTTTGTTCATTGGGGGGCAGGTCATGGAAGCGCGTGAGGAACTGCAGACCCGCTGCAGGATCCGTGGTGGCGGCGAGGTCAAAGAGCTGGTTTATCCGTTGTTCCTGTCCGGGATGATTTTGGCGAATCTGATTCTCTCGTACTCGAAGGGCAACTCGATCGCCAACTTCCCAGGCTTCAACCTCATGTAAAGTGGCTCTGTATCTGTCATGGGCCTGCTGAAGACGAATGGTCGCTTCGTTAATGCGAGGTCCCAAAAAACTGGCAAATTCACGTGCAAGAGTTTGCAGCTCTTGAGCGTTGGGCGTTTGTCCAGTTCGTTGCAGCAATTCGTGCAGACGGTCGGGTACCTGCTCACCGAAGATCTGTCGTACCGTATCGGCATTCTGCAGTCGTGAGAGCAACAAAGCAGCGGCTTGCTGTGCTTGTTGCGGGTCTGTTAGTGAAGTGCGAATATTTCGCAGATTGATCAGGTTTTGCTGCTCGGCCTCGTAATTTCGAATTTCCCGATAAGACCCGACCAACGCTTCAGCTCTGGCTGAATCCAGGGGCTGCCCTTGTGTATGCCCTAACATATCTCTTATCCGTCGAATCTCGGCTGGCGTAACCGGGTCCGACCTATCGTGCAATGCTTGTTGCACTTCAGTTGACAGTTGTCTCAATCTTGCGTCTGATGAAGTGGCATCTATCCCGAGCCGCTGAGCGTGATGTCTCCAGACCTGAGTTGCCTGCATATGATGTCCCAGTTCGTGGCTGGTTATCTCCGCCAGCATAACCGGATCCAGAAGCACATCACCTGAGATACGAAGACGACCAGTGTGCCAGGCGTACGATCCCTCGGACGACATTTGTCCCGGTGGCACCACCTCTACTTGCACACCCGGTCCCATAAGATGTGTGACTGCATTTTGAATATGGGGTTGCGCTGATTCCAGTGCACTTCTGTAGGTCGCAAGCCCTTCTCTATATTGCTCTTGCATCGCTTGTTGTCGCGCATAGGCAGCCCGCACGTTCTCGGGGCACGCGGGATCATTGGAGCTCATCAATGTTTCGATGTCTGATCTTGTGCGACCAGTTGCGTTCATCGCCGTTCTGATCTCCGCATTGCATTCGGCCTCGGCCCGTATCGCCGGCTCCACAGCTTGGCGACGTCGCTGTAGCTCGGGCAAATCATAACGTTGCGCCAGCTCCGGTCCAAGATCCTGCGCCAACCTTCTCACATTCTCTGCGCCGAACGTTTGCTCGAAGGCCGCTCGGTGGGGCGCGTTAAGCACCTGGTTATAGAGGAACTCGGCTGAGCTCAATTGGTTAGCAGCGGAGTTTAATAGTTGTATCCGCTCGGTTTCCGGTAGTCGCAATAGCTCCTGCACTACGCGCAGACGTGCTCTCGGTGCCAACTCCTCCAGTGCATCATGGATACGGCCGGTCACATGACTGATTTCTTCAGTGGAACCGGTGCGAAGTTCGTTCGCCCACATTCTGATGTATTGGTGTGTCTGGTTGTGGTCGAGCTGTCGTCCTGTCGACAAAATCGAATTCCGGATCTCCGGCGGAAGTTCACTGAATCGCTGAAGAAGCTGATTGCGAGCTGCGGGAGTAGTCTCGCGCGCCAGCGATTCCACTAGCAGTGGTAAATTTGCTCGTTGTGCTAGTGGCAACTCAGTGTAGATGCGGTCTAGTGTTTGGAGTTGCTCTCTACCGAGCTGAGGGAAGACCTGTTCGTTCGGTGGGCGAGTTAGCGCCTCGTTGCGTCGCATCTGCACCAGAGGCGGTGGCATATCGCTCCAGTTTGCTAGTGCAGCCTGTGCTCTAGCCTGCGGGCTAAGCTGCAAGGCTCGATTTAGAAGAGCTGTTCGCTCGGAGGAGTTCCAACTGAGATAGCTTTGGGCCAGGGCTCGCTGTCCCGCCGGATCTGCCGTGGAGGTAAGAAATTCTACGATCGGCCCCGTTGTTTGGGAATTGAAGATGTCGATGAATTGCGAACGCGTGGATGGTTCTAAATTTGCCAGCAACCGCACTGCATCAGCGCGACGCTGCGGCTCCGGTATTATCTGCAGTGCTTCCAGTAGCTGAGCGCACGCGATACCCCTGTGAGGCACGCCCTCAAGGCAATGGGGCAAGAGTCGCTGGACATCGGCGGGAAGCTGAGCAAATGCTTCCACTACTCGGGCAGATACTTGATTGTCGGCTATATCCGCGAAAGCACGAACAAGGTCTTGCTGCATCGGTGCAAGTCGTTCTAGCGCTCTGCGTGCGGCATCTCTAGCGGCCCCTTCTGGAATGTTGCTGAGGACTGCAGTTTCGCCAGGAGTCATCTGATAAGGACCTGCCGGTCTGGTGGGCGCAGCGGCGCTCTCCCCTAATGGCTGGTTGCGTTCCAGTCGTTCGAGAATGCGATCTCGATTGCGTGTTGCTTGCGATCCGCTGCCTTCAGCCGACATCTGTCTGACCGTTTCCTCAACGCGATGATTGAAAAGCGCCCGGTCCGCAGGTGTTGCTGCTTGGGTGCCTTGCGAGCGTATAATTTCGGCAAGACGCACTTGTTCAGTAGATGGCAGTTGGGCAATCTGTTCAAGGAATGTCCTTGCGCGGGTGCCATCACCGCTGAGTGAAGCAGCTTGTGTCAGGTGTTCCAGGTGAGCTGGCGGCAGGTCGGCGAACATGGTCATCAACCTTTGCCTGCTGCTCTGTTGACCGGTATGAGCCAGGGTCTCCAGGGCGATTTGAAGCGGAGAAGTACCACCGGGTCCTTGAACATCGCTTAGATGAGAAAGTCCCTGGAGTGCTCTTGTCGCTATCCGTCCGTCCGTGGCCATGTTGCTCAGAATCACCTCCCGTGGTGCGGCCGGCATCAGTCCGATCTGGCGCAATACAATGGCCCGACTGGTGGCATCATCTCCGCTCGATAGCGAACTTATCAGTTGCGTTCGCTGTGGTGCTTCCATCGCGGCCAGCGAGTTCAATAGTGCCTGACGACTGCTTGATTCGGGGATGATCGATAGCGACTCGGCAAACTGCCGGCCGGTCCTGGAGGAAGTGATGTCTGTGAGCACCTGATTGGCAGCTCGGGCGGGCTGTAGCTGACCTATGTTCTCCAGGAGGATACGTTGTTGCTCGATGGGCAGCCGGCCGATGGAGCGTTCATAGTTTGTGTTGAAGTTATTGGTTGTGAGCGATTCAGTTAGCGTCTCAACTACCCGATTACGAATGGTGGCATTGGAAATCTCGCACAAGGCTGCCACCAATTCTGGTGGCGCAGTTGCCAACTGTCTGACCAATGGTTGCCGCACGCCATCGGGACCGTTTACCGCGGCGATCAGATTCTCAACTGCCCGGGCGTTGGAGAGGCGCCCGATTACCGTTGCCAATTCAGGCGTCTGCCTCATCCGTTCAATCATCTGCTCTCGAGGCAGGGGCGCCATTTCCTGCATACGGGTGAGGAAACCGGCTCTGGTTGCAGCATCGGGAACGTGTGCTTGCGCCGCGCGCAGTTCCGGCGACATATTGGCAATGAACTCAATCATTGCCGGTCTGGTTCCCTGCGGTATGCGCCCGAGAGCGTCGACTGCAGCATTGCGTTCCTGCGGTTCCCAGGTGTTCAATCGCTCTTGATACTGCTGTCGCTGTGCGGGCGTTAGTTCCAGCTGGCGGGTGGCCGTTTCAAATGTGTGACGGGGATTGGCACGCCCCCCGCGGTAACCGTGCCAGGCAGAGAGCATGTATCCTGCGGCTTCGCCAAGGTGTGGTATTTCAAACAAGTCAGGCGCGCCAAGACCGAGCCCAACCCCCACCGCACGGGTGTTGAATTCCGAGCGGAATGTTCGCCAGAGAGAAGTCGCGGCGGCATGTTCGCTTCTAGTCGCTCCGGCAACGAATGAACCGCCGGCGGTGGCGGAGCCTAAGCCGCGAAACAAGCGACCTGTGCCAGCGAATCTCAAATTCATATCGAGATCATGCATGTATTCCCCGCCGACGTGGCTCCAGACACCGGCGCCATCCATAAATTGACCGCGCTCGTTCAAAGATCCTTCTCTGTAGGTGCCGGTATTACGGTCGTAAAATGTGCGTCCCCAAAACATGTCGCCGAGTGCTGACCCTCTGCGTTCCAAACCGGCTGCATGCAAACCCTCCTGCGTCAGGTGGCGAGCCGCTGTGGTGAGCGCGGGGGTCAGTAGCGTCCAGACTAGCGGTGCGGCTGGTCCTGCCAGCGCAGAGAGAGTGGTGGATAGCGCAAAGGCTGCGGTGGTTGCCACCACATGCGCAAGTGTAGAGAGCGCTCGTTGCCAGAAGGCTGGTTCTTCCAGCCGTCCGTTCTGTATCCCTTCGGCAAGTTCGTCTAACTGACTGCGGATAGGGCTGCCCTGCCGGAATACATCCAGGTAGCTTTCCATTCCACGAATGACTTGATCAAGTCTTTGCCGTCCCGGGCTACCTTCGGCAAGTTGGTCACGCTCCGTTCGCAATTGCGCCACTACCGTGCCTAATTGCTGCGCGGCTTGCTGCATTTCCGGGCTGTTCAAGTGAGCAACTAGACCTCGTACCTGTTGTTCAAGATGTGGTCTAATCTGGTCTCTTATCGGAGCACATGATGCACCAAGTTCCATCAACTGGTTGAGGTTGGCCAAACGCAAGGCAAGTTCTTGCGTTCTTCCTGCCATATTCTCTACATGTGGATGATGCATGATCTGTGCCACCGAGCTGTCTGCTGCAGCCTGAATTGCGGCAAGGTGTAAGGAGCGAGCTTCGGGTGAGCGGTTGTTGAGGTTGTTGTTTACTTCAAGGTGCCGAAGCATCTCCAGGGCTCGGCTGAAGTTTTGTTCGGGATTACCATTGAAGACTGGCGTGATGCGATCGGGCGCCAGACCTTGTTGTTGGAGGCGACTCCATGCCTGATTGAACTGATGCGACATTGCTTCAGGCAGTGGCGATCCCTGCCCGGCCAGGCGAAACATCAGTATGTCTGCCTCGGTCTGGCGACCGGATGCCACCAACAACCGATATTGAGCTTGCGCTTCCGTCAATTCTCGCTGGCGCTCTTCCGTCTGCAGTTCAGTAACGCGTCCACGTGCTCCAGTCATTGCTTCCAATTGCGGGGTTAGATTCATGGCGGCAGGAAGCCGTCCGAGAAGCTCGGTTCGGGCTGCGTCCAGTTGAGCCCTTGCAAATTCACCATGGTTGGCCGGGGGAGCTTCACGTCCCTCCCACGGGCGGTTGACTCTTTCCATCGCTGCGAGTGCTTGCTGGTATCTTCCTACGCTTGCAGAGAGTCCTGTTGCTCCGGCAATATCTCTTTGTATCGTTGTCAGCTCTTCAGTGTTCCCGCTGATGTTGCGTCGCAGGTCCCGGGCCGAATCGCGGAAGCGTTCCGGAAAGGTAGCGAGGAATTGACGAGACGGATCCAGCCTGCCATTGGCGAGATCTTGCATTACGGCCGCAAGAAACTGTTCGCGGTTTGGATATGACTGCAATTGTGTTACCAGCTGCTGAACATCTGCAGAGGGATTAGCATGGCGTTGTACCCGCCCGTATTGCCAGGCTAAATTGGCGGATTCTAATACCGGCATCGCCCAATTTTCCATCGAACGCATGCTTCCCGGACCGGTGCGTGCCATTATGCGTTCTGCCACGTTGCAGACTTCCAGGTCCGGTGTTCCATGCGGAACTCCAAGTTGCCTTAGAAATACAGCTAGCGGGTATCCGTTGCCGGCACCTAATACGGTATCACAGACCTGACGCAATGCTTGTAGATCGCCAGTTCTGCCAGTAGATGCAAAGTCTCTCAAGGCATCTTGTTGCCCGGCCGGTAGTGCCGACCAGGCTGGTGCCTGCTGGAAAGCACGCAGTGCGGCTGTCGTTGTTTCACGATTAGATGAGGTTGTTATTACTGAGCAAATTGCAGCATCGATGGTGGAACGTTGTGCATCGGTATTGGAGTGATTACGCAGACCCGTAAGCAGGTCAATGTCGCGTGGTGTGATCAAGCGAGACATATTGCTCCATGTTGTTGCCAGTGCTCCAACATCGGCAGTCGGTGGCGGGGCTGCCGACGTTTCGCGCAGAGCAGAAAGAAGTTGGCGTACAGGCGAGTTGGCCGAATCGGTTCCTTCTTGTTGTCTGAGCACCACCGGCAGTGCCCGGGCTAACTCCGGTGTCATATTTGCCACCAGTGATCTGCTAGTTTCAGCAGTAAGCAGCTGTGGGTTCGTCAGTAACGTTAGCGCTGCGGTCAAACGATTCTGACGCAGTACCTCAGGCGTTTGCCCATCGCGGGCAGAGGTTAATGTCTGGTATCCATCTGCGACTGCTTGCCTTAAAGTTGCATCTTGCGGGAGGCGTGCCGACAGAGAAGCGAGGAGGGCGAATGCGGCAGGATTCGGAGGATTATTTTGATCTATTCTCGAGGCGTTTAGAATAGAGTCTCGCACCACCGTAGTTGCCGCTGCGTTGGTTGAGGCGGTTAGAACAGCGCGAGTTGCGTTCAATGCTCCAGACGCTAAGCCTGAAAGCGGGGATGCAACTAGTGGTATTGCAGTAGGCTGACCCTGCTCGATAATATTGCGAAGTTGTGCTGTTGCCCACGTTCGCAGCTCAGGTGCTGCGCCAGGGCCCGTTGCCAGAGTGGTTAGCAACCGAATAGAGTCGGCATCACCTCGTGAAGCTCGAACTGAAATTTCCCTCTGAATGCCTTCTGCTCTCCCTTCCGGCTGCGATTGTCCGCTGAACGAAACGCGCAGCATTCGTCCAAGTTCATTAACTGCTGTTTCGCGGGAAATGCCGGAGTGAATCGAACCCAATGTTCTGGCTGCAGCATCATTGCCTCGGCTCGCTTCCTCTTGCAGAATCCGGCGCACCTGATCTGCATGGGGACCTTGTGCAACTCGTTGGAGCCCGGAGTCCGCGGCCCACTGGTCCGATGTTATGTGAAGTCGTGAATTAGCCAAATAAATGAGTGCTCGCACCTCATTTTCGCGTGATGAGTCCCATGTGCCTGCTGTAGCCCGCTGACCCACTTCGCTAATGATATGTGCAAGCGGCGTAGTATTTTGCGGGCATATGTGCATGTTGACGTCTACTCCTCGAGCCAGAGTAGCAATGTGCTCCTGGCTGCCACGACCACCCAGTGTGGCAAGGACGGTCACCGCCAGTTCATCTGGACCTCGATTGTCACCCCCATCCCAACGGGAGGCACCAGCGGGGGCTCGTGCCGACACCATCGCCGCCATCGCACGGTCACGCCACTGCCGGGGCAGTTCCTGGCAGCGTCCCAGGAACCGCAGTCCTTGATATGCTGCTGCCGGGTCGGTTTCCACCATGGCGGTCAAGCGAGTAAGCAAGTTGCCGAGCCCCAGGTCTTCCATTCGCTCTATCTGCGCCGGAGGGCGGATTCCAGCCATGGCGTATGCTTCTTGCGCTGACTGGAGGCGCATCTGGGCACTGGGCGATCCGGAATCTATCGTTTGGAACCGTTGCTCAGGGCGAAGTGCCGTGGACATCAGCAGTGTCATCGCCAGTGCATTTCCATCTCGTGCAAGAGTGACCAGTTGGCTGGATGCCTCTCTCATTGATGGAATCTGTTGCGAGCCGCCCAACAAGGACACAATCAGCGGGAGGCGTGCACTTCCACTGTACTCAGGAGCCATGAGCTCGCGCAGAACCGTGTTGCGAAAAGATTCATTGTTTCGGCATTGGCCCAGCAATGCCGTGCTTATTCGAGTACTGGTTTCCGATGTGCCTATTTGCCCCGATGCCAACGAATAAAGCAGTTGCCGGGCTTGCACATTGCCTGCTCCAGCCATTTCCATCAAGACCGCAGGTGAAGTAGCTGCGTTTCGATTGTGTTCGCAGTCGTTGGCCACGATGGCTCTGGTGGCTTCAAGAGCACGCTGGCGAGCTGCAGGGTTTAGCTCGCCATTGCCGCTGGCGGCCATCAGGCTTTGGAGAATTTGTCTTCGTTCTGCCGTGGTCGGGCCGCCCTCGCTTTCATTGGACAAGGCGAACCGCGTCAATCGGTTTAGGTTCATCAAGCTCAGTGCCGGCTCCAATGTTGCCGACTCACGTGATTGAATGGCGGCGACGGTTTGCCTTGCTAGCGTTGTGGTTTGAGCATCGCAACGAGCGGGCAGCTGCGCCAGTGCCGCCCTGGCCTGCTCTCCTGCCGTTCCGGAAGATAAACATGAATAAATGATTTCGGGCACTCCGCCATTTCGGGCTGTGGCCAGCAACCTGGCTGATTGTTCCGGTATTTCCTGGTGGCGATAAGGAGCATGTATTCCCCAAACTGATCGCTGTTCGTCAAACGAGGCCTGCAAGTAAGCTCGAGAATGAGCACACATATTTATCAGATACCGTGCTTGCTCAGGAGACAAGTTTCGTTCCGCCAGCAAAGCCGTTATGCTGGTCTGAATCTGGGTTTGTGCCAGACCGAATCGTCGCCGGGCTTCGTCCGGCTGGAAGTTTATTTGATACTGACCGCCAACTGCCCTCCAGAGGGGATCTCCCGTGGCGTCGGTCATGAGTGCGCCGGCCGCTGCCTGTGCCCTTGATCCGGAAGCGGCGGCGTTCAAAGCCAATAGATCTGTAATTGCTCCAGCGCGTTGACGTGATTGTGTCTGTTGCTGATTAGCTTCCCCGGCGGCGGTGCCGGTTACAAAATCATTGTGCAGTTGTTGTCCCAGCAGGGTTACCGCTTCCTGATATTGTGCCGCTGCCCGTTGAGGTGTACGAGCAATTGGGGGCAGAGTATCTTCTTGCCTGATAATTGCGGTGATGAATCGTAGGCTGTCCGAATCTTGTGCAGTATACCCGCGAACAAATTCCCGGGTTACTGCTTCGCGACAGCCCCCGTTAGCCAGCCGAAAAAGAGCATTCTGCGCTTCAGGTGAGTTTCGTCTGGCTTCCGCAAACAGATTCTGCACCGATTGTAGTGGCGCGTTCTGCGCGCCGGTGGACCGATCACCAAGTAGTCTACCGACGGCTTCATAGGCTGCTCTTGCGCCTTCGGTATTCGGCCGGGGCGGGCCGGTGAGGGTTTGATGCATGGCCGCAGCTTCACAAATTGCCATGAGAGCTACACGAGAACCTGCTCCTGAGCCCCTGGCTTGTTCCTCAAGCAATCTCACTGTTTGTCCGCTGCCATCGGCCGCTGTCAGTCGAGCAATTTCGCTAAGCAAACGAGCTCGTCCTTCTCGTTCGTTGGGAGGAAGCTCACTGCAGGTGGTCAGTAGCGCCTCCAGGACTTGCTGCCTGGATTGCGCAGCAGAGGGACCTGTAGAAAGACGATCGAATACACCCGAAATGACCCCGTGATCACTTGGCTGTATTCTGGCTGCAGCCAGGATGCGAGCTTGTTCCCTCAGGCAATCAGGATGCGTTCGGCACAATTGATCGAGCACCTCTGGTGGTGCAGAACCGGTTAGACCGGCAGTGCGCACCAGTGATCTCAGTAACTGAAGACGAGATTCGGCGGTAGGGGGTATCGTTTGGTCATTCGACCTGTCAGTAAGCGATTGCTGCACCCGGGGCAGTTCGGCTCGGGCGGCGGCACTCACTGCCTGGTTTTCGCTATTGCTCAAGTCCGTTAGTGCATCCAGTGCAACGCGATGACTGGCAGCTGACTCGCCGAGAAGACGAGCACCGACATCAGGAAATCTTTCAACAAGCCGAACGAGTTCAGCTCGAAGAGAAGGATTGGTGGTGGCGGGGATGGATGTGTCCTGCCGCTGTGCTGCCTGAATTACAGCTCTCAACACTCGTTCTGCCTGTTGCGGGCTTGTCGCGGCAATCTCTTGCAGAATCAGTCGATCTCTTCGTTCGCCTGGTTGTCCTTCTCTGTTGACGGTTGATAAATGTTCGGCAAGCGAGTTGAGCGCGGCGGGGCTGTTCGTAGCCAGGTCTCGTAGTCGAGCAGCTATGGCGATACCTTCTGTTTCCGGAGCCCGTTCGATCAGACTCACGAGTAAGCCCGTTGCCTCTCTGCTGTGTTCTTGCTGACCAGCACGTGCCATCAGGTGTTCCACTAATTGCGCCGGCGGATCGAAGCTTGTGGTAAGTGGTCTCACCTGGTTGAGAAAAGCCGTATCTTCAGGATGCCTCGCCAACCGTTGTCTGGCATACGCTTCCATCGACGGGCCGTCTATGTTGGAGCGACTGCGGAGGAACTCGTAAGCTTGACCTTGTGCTGCTTCATTGGTCGATCGCAGCATAATTCCCATAAGGGAATTTTCCAACAATGTTGTGAGCGGTCTGCGAATAGTGTCGAGATTTCTGTCGGCTTGAATTCTTGTAGCAAGAGCTGTTAATGCTTGAACATCAGCGGGTGTTGTACCGGCTTGCCAGAGTTCGTTTGCGCATCTGGCCAAAGAGGTGGCGGCTCCTTGAAAGGCTGCTCGTGATTCGGGTGTCGCCAGTAGTTGCTGAATAGCTGATTGGCTCATCGGTTGTTCAGAGTTTGCAACCAGCAAGCCATTTAGCACACGCGCTGCTGATTCAAGGCGGCGGGTCTGTTGAACAGCTGTTTCACCAGCCACGGGCTGCAACTGTCTCTGCAATGTATCGGCAAACCAACTGGCGGAGGCGACACCCCCTAAATTGCCCATGGTTTGCAGGAGAGAGTGGCGGTCTCCGTGCGTTGTATAACTGTTACCAAGGCTCTCCATTAAGAGTGAACGTAGTTCCGTTGCCCTGCTGCCTGTGACATTGTGCCGCCAGAGTTGGGGAATGGTGCCCGATGCAACCAAAGCCGCATGTTCACCTGCATCGCCTGCTGCGAATCTGCCCATCAGAGGAAAGAATGTTGAGCGTTCGGCTGGCGGCCACTGGCGGGTGGCTTCAATCGCTGTGGCTAAGCGCTGTTCTGATTGAGCATCGTTTGCAAGCGGATTACTGAATTGGGTTGTAACTAAATTTGACCACAGATTCAATAGCGGAGAGCTGAGGTTGCCACTGGTGTTTTGCAGTCGGCTTTGAGTGCTGGCCAGTACTGAGTCAAAGACTTCGCGATTTCGTTGGGCTAACTGCTGAAGGGATCGCGCCGCCTCAACTCCGGTTTCGTTATTGCGTTGACTGAGGCAAGCTAGCGCCTGCATCGCCGTTGGATTCCTCTCCGCGACGGCGGTCAGCCGGGCTATTACCGCTTCCCTGCTTGTTGACGGGTCTGCTTCTCTGCTGCCCGTAGCCATCGCCCCGATAATTGCAACAAGATGCTCGGATCCGCCTGTCCGATAGCGTTCGCCCAGGGCGATTATGATCGACTGGCGATTGGCATCATTGGTTCCCAAACCCATCAGAGACTGACGCGCGACGTCGCGAAGCTGCTGATTCTCTGAGCAACAAAGTTGCACGAGAACGTCTGTAACTTCAGCTCGCGGACGGCGTCCGAGTTCTTGTGCCACTGCAGCAGGGTGGCGTTCAGCCACCGTTTGAATTTGAGCAATGAGCTCAGTTCTGTTTACAGTAGTACCGGTTCTGGTGGCATCCATTAGCGCCGCAGTCACCGAGCGGGCCGATTCGGCGCTTTCTGTGCCAATGGTGCGTAAAATCTGACGAGGAAGTGCGCTTGTGGGAGCGTTATCGGCCGCTGCAGTAGCTAATACCGATCGTGTATTCTCATTTGTTCGAGCCGCTTGCGCCAGAGGTCTGACGATGGAATCTGACTGCTGAGGAGTTGTTCGCGCCAAACGTAGGAGAAAAGTAGTTGCCGCCGCTGCGGTAGCAGCATCTTCCGATCGCAGTAATCGCACGGCTTGCTCTTGTACGGGCGCTGCGGGCCGGAATCCAGACGCGGTTGCTGCATCAAGAATTTGCAGTCCTCGAGTTTGCTGTGCAGCATCTGTTGTTTGCAACAGTCGATCGCCGATCTGCGCAACTGCGGCAAGAATCCGTGGGCGTTCGTTGGAATTACCGGCGGTGGACGCTATCTCCGGCAATCGTTGTATAAATGAGGTCGGCAAATACTGAGCGAAACGAGAGAGATGCTCGAGCGCCTGAGCGCGATCTGTGGGAGACGCGGACACTCGCGTATTTCCAACAAGCCCTTCAATGAGATGCCCTCTCAGTTCGGGCGAAAGGTTGAACGATGGTTCAGTGAGTTGACCCATCAGGGTATGCGGAATTTGACCGACTAATCGAGCGAGTTCATTGATGCCGGCAACGTTGTTGAAGCCGTTGGCAAGCAGCCCTCGTAGAGCAGCTTGCCGACGTTCGGTTTGCGCTTCGGATTCCGGTTGGACGTTGTTGGTCTGGAGTGTCTCCCGCAATAGAGAAACAACAGATTCTTGTAGCCCGCTTCGGCCACCCGCTTCGGCTAATCGGTTGATACCGTCGGCGGTGTTGAGTTGGAACCCTGCCCGAAGCTCGGCTATTATGGCCGGGGCGTGGTGTGAAGAAGCTGACGCCACAGCCTCGTTGGCGGTCGTACAAAGTTCGTAAAGGGCTTCATCATCACTGTTCAGATTACGAAGTACAAGCTGAACCAGTGCGCGTAATGCTGCCTCTCCCGGAGCACCGGGCTGCTCGGCCATTGCACCAAGGTGGCGAACACCGGCGCTAATTTGCTCCGCACGAGAGGCGGCGGGTTGCAGACTTCTTCCGAGTAATTCCAAGCCCTGCCTTGCGAATTGAGCATTCTCGCGAATTGTAGTGGCAAGAGTGGTCTGGTCTTGTATGGAGAGCGGACCCGATCGTTCCATGATTGGCACGATGGCTGGGGGAACAGCGCGTGGAAGGTCGGGCTTGAGCGTAGGTGGAAGGTCGGGCTTGAGCGGTGGTGGAAGGTCGGGCTTGAGCGGTGGTGGAAGGTCGGGCTTGAGCGGTGGTGGAA
>JAKFUT010000123.1 GCA_021732565.1 Candidatus Obscuribacterales bacterium | reverse complement strand
GGCAGAGAGTTCCCGACAGCGGTGGATTTCAACTCCCGACTCCGTAACGAGAAGGAGCAAGGCCGCAATTGCCTCACGTTTTCTTTTCCGTCAAGAGAAGGACCAAATCTGGTCCTTCTCTTACTGTTCTGCAGGCTATGGTAAGTTTCCGATCCACCATGGAACTTCCACCAAACGAAAGCTTCGTCTCCATGAGATATTCATTCAACTTTTCCGAATTACCTTGTGAATGAGAGGGATGCGGGGGCTGCCATTATGCAATCGAACTGGAAAGACGAGATCTCAACCGAGCAGATGCTTGAGGAAGATCGATCGGAGAGTACGCTGGCGGTCGAAGCGCTTCAAGAATTGCTGGAGAAAACCCGAGAGCGCAGACAGACGCCGAGCAGTCTCGGTGCAAGAGAATTGGAATTCGGCACCGAGGATTTATATAGTTCGACAGCCCCTCGCCCGTCAGAATCAGCACGGTCCAAAGCTGTCGGCATGAGAATGGAAACGGAACAAGTAGACCGCGAGGGTAACGAGTTCGTAAAATCGCATAAAGAGACTTCGCCGGAATCGAGGGACGAGGAGTCCCTCGACGAGAGTCCCGGACCGGTTTATTTCACCTCATTTGAAGGTAGCGAAGAAGAACGCGAAGGCAGAGAAGAGCGGGAAAGTGGAGAGGAGCGCGAAGGCGATGGTGACCTCGAGGGGGAGGAAGGCGGAGACCATATCGCAAGGCTAGAAGCAAGCGCCAGAAGAAGAGGAGACACCGAGTGGCGTGCTCGCCTTAGGCGCGAGACCAGCACTCCCTACGATCCCGACAGACCGGAGACTTGGCGTGGCGAATACAATGCACAGTCGACGGCCGTGCTGCGCGAGATCATGGGTGCAGACAGTCTGCAGTCGGCATTGGGCGGACTTAATTTGTCGGATAATCCCGGTGACGGAACTCAGCCGCCAGACGATTCAGACAGAAATGCATATTACATTAGACAGTTCATGCGAGCGCGCAATCCAGAAGAGCGGGCTCGCGCGCTGCGAGATTTGCAGGAAGAGGTTACCAAAGGAGGCAACCCTTATGCACTGGAAGCGCTGCGAGCGCTCAGCCTGGTTGATGCTGTTCAGCGTTTGCGAGCAGCAACCACACCGGAAGCACGACGTGATGCCCTTCGCACGATAGCCGGACTTGAACTTGGTGAACAGCAAGGCTCTCGCGATATCCTAACAGGATTTATTGATGGCGACAGGCACACACGTGAAGCTGAGGAGAATCTCAATGAAGGTGCTCGCGCCGCTCGGCGTGCAGAACGAGAGGCTGCCGTAGAAAGCGCCAGAGCACATGCGGACAGCCGAAGGACCGGAGCGCGTTTCACCGATGGTCAAGCCCTTCTCGATGTAGTTAATGGCAACGCCGAGCAGCGAGCCAATGCCATTCGTGAAATGGAGAGAGCCGTCGTACAAAACGGGCTTAACGATCGCATCGATGACAGACTCGCAAGCGAGCTGGCTCGCGCCCGTGTATCTCACGCAGTGGCAAACATCAGCGAAGCAACGGATCCGCTAATAGCATCTCGCGAATTACAGTCGCTAATTACGTTTTCGTCCAGGGGTAATCAGCTGGCAAGTCAGATATTGCGCGATCGCTTGCCTCGGGCGGATCAGATTTACACTCAACTAACGTCTCCTGACGCTGCCACAAGAGAAGCAGCTTTGCGGCAGCTTCAGGCCGCTCTACGCCCTGTTGAGCAACAACGACAGGACCTGCGAAGGTTATCTCCTGCGGACATCCTACGCCAGTTTGGGGAACGCAGTGCTGACGAGGTGCGGGAAGCCAGAGAACACATAGAGCAGTGGGGGCAACAAAACTTCGACAACGCTGACAGAGCGATCGCAACCTATCTCAACCGCGAAAGTACAGATGAACAGCGAACTGAAGCTCTGCGCACTTTTGAGCAACTCGCCGAGCAACGCATGACCGCTCTGCGAGCAGACAACTTTAACGATCTTGGGCGGAGATTAAGAGCAAACGAATTGGTCACCCCTCTTCGTGCTGCAATCAACACTGCGTTGGAAGCCACGGCCGGCTTCGGCAATGAAGAAGAACGCCATCTGGCAGCTGAAGACGTGCGCCGAGCGTTGGAATCGATGATCACTGCAGGTTTGGACACGGGAGCCAGCCCGGGCAACCCCTCCGTGCGCGAAATGCTAGTCAGGTTAGGCACCAGAGAACAGATCAATCAGTTGATAACGGAATTAGGAAATCCCGAGCGCCGCGAACAAACGCTTCGTACTATTTTGGAAAGACTGCCCAACCCTCAAACCACCTACGATGAAATGCGCACAGGTCGGATTATTCGCGCATTGGAGAACACCTCCACATCGCAGCAATGGAGCGAAGCTGTGGACAGCCTGCGCGATGAATCCGAAAATCACAACCGAATGGCGGCCCGATGGTTGGAGTGGGCCGAACCAATGCGCAATCTTTCGCGGCTTCAAGAGGCTACAACCCCCGAACAAGCCAGAGAAGCAATGCAAGCACTGGCGCAGGCCGCTAGAGCAGGAAATCTATACGCACGTGCGGCTCTGGCAAGCTCCATCATGGGAGGAATGGACGAAGCCCAAAGAAACTCCTGGTATGCGGCGGGCTATAGCGAGGTGAACGGCAAGCCGGCCTTCATACCTGCGCTGAACAGTGCCGTCACCGGCAATGCGGTCCTTATGCACGAGCTTAGGACAATCGCTCTCGGGGCGATGAGGGAAGCCCTCGATGACGAGGATTCACCGGGACTCACCGGCGGTGAAGCTGCCGCGATTGCACATGCGGTATCACAGGCGCAGACGGGGCGCGCAAGCGGCGAACAGGGAGTCCCGCGAGCCAATCAGATCAATGAGTTAGCTCTACCGATGCTACGAGAAGCACTTGCAGACACGGAGGAGGTCAACGGGCAGCAGCGCCCCACAGAATCAAGCATCGAAACAGTTCGTGCATTGACTTCCATATTAACTTCCACCGTTCCCGGGCGCGAGGCGTTGGTCGACACATTCATGACGGCGTCCAAGCATCCTGAATTCGCCATGGTGCTTGAGCGATTCCATCGAACAGCATTTCTTGGAGATGTACCGTCTTTGAGAGTGCTGTCTCATGTAGCCGCAGGGGCGACTGAACGGCCTTACTCGGCGGAAGCCGCACGCAGAGCGTTAGAGCTAGCCGGAAGAAACCCGGACGTTCGTCGCGCCACGATCACCGAACTTCTGCAAGTTAATACGGCCAGAGCGGATAGGGCTCAACTCCTGGCGACACTGGGCACCTTAGCCGGACGGGAAACTTCCATAGGCGATCCGGTTCGAACGGCATTACAAGCCGGGATTCGTTCGGAAAACGCACAGATGCGGCGAAGCGCCATCGAAGGTTTGATGAATGCGGCGGAGCGTTGGACGAACGCAGATGTAACGTTTATTCGGCAGAACCTGACCCCCGAGATTATTGCTCAGCTGCCGAACGCGATAGATAAAATGCCGCCGGCGCAACGGACTGAGTTGATCAGATTGTGCATGGAGCCGGTGACGAACAGGGAGAACATCGCCGGATCTCACGAGCAAGCGGCTCGCGAATTGCAAAACTGCATTTCTGTGCTTGCGATTGCCGGACGACATCTTACGCGCCAACAAGTGGTCGCGCTGGGACAATTTGGAGAAAGTGCCGGACAACGCGTGGAGCATCCGGACTTCCGCACTGCTGCCGGTGTCACAGGTTTGACCGGGCGCGGTTTTACCAACGAGGAGTCTCGTGCTATTCAGAACTCCGCAGGGCGAGCGCTCCTCTCCATACTGGGGAGAGTGCAAGCCGCGGATGCCCAGCAAGCTGCATTCGGTGCCTTCGCGCAGCTTAACTGGCCGGGAGTAGCAAACAGCGAAGTCCGAAATGCTCTGGTTCGTTATGTCCGTGGCGATGGCGGCGAGATGAATCTGGAACTCTTGGAGCAGGTTCAACGGTTGATGTATGATGCGAACGTTCCTTCTCCGGTGGCAGGCATATTCCGTGAGGTGCGTCCGGGACTTACCAACGCACAGTATTACGAGCGTGCCAATCGTGCAATCGAGAACTATCGCGATCAAGAACAAGGCGGCGCCGAGTTCGTACGGGCCGTTGTCGGCAGAGCACAGACGTGGAATTCTCTTGATCCATGGTTCCGACGCGACCTGACCGGCTCCGCGGCTCCGCTTGCGGACGGTCAACGAATGGACATGAGCCAACGACGAATCGATTTCGCACTGTTCAATTCATTGCCGGCAGAAATTCGCGAGCAGCTTACAGGCTCAAGAGATCAGCTAAGAGGCGACAGGGCGATGCCTTCATTCGAAGGCAAATTCATAACCGCGGCAGCATTCAACAGACTGTCTCCCGAGTTGCGCCGGCAACTCACCGGCAGAGACGAAGATATCAACATGGCTCAACTGGAAGGTGTTTTGTTCAATGGACAGCTCCAACAGCGCTACAGCTTCTTGATGAACAATGGTATCTCGGGCGGTGCACTTGACCGTGCCGTTCGCGACGCCAGAGGGCGAGCCGATGATGATCTTGCTTTCAGAACTGCATCGCAGGAAAGGCTCGCACGCGAAAGAGACCAGGCTCTCAACAGGTTAACCGGCACCACCAGGCAGGGTCCGGGATTCCTGAGGACAGCAGGAAATGTAATCTCTCTGGGGGGACTGATATTCGAGAGTCCGCTTGACGAATGGGAAAGAAACCAAAACGGCGGTGTCCGCAGAGTACGAGAACTAGACGATCGCATCGCTGAAACTGGCAGACAGGTACATGAGCAAAGCCGACGGTCCTCTGCATTCGGACTGGCAGACGACTCAGGACGGTATACCACCCTCTGGCATACCGGTGAGCGATTCCAGGCAGACCAGCTCTCATTGCGCATGTATAGAGATTACGGCCCGGATATAATGCGAGCTTTCACTCCTCAGGCATTGACCAACCTTACAGAACGCAGCGGTGGCGGTCGCGTAGGTCGTTCAGGATTGGAACGCATGCGCGACCAGGGAATTGTATCGATGACGGAACTGCCACGATTCGGCAGCGATCCCGCAGCGCGCTTCGGAGAAGCGCTGACTCAACTGCGCGCGTTCCGCCCAACCCAGCCGAACTCCCTGGATGCTCAAGCCGCCCGGCAAACATTGATGCGAGCAATTGATTGCGATGCTGGTATCAATGCTCTTGCAGACGCCGGACGAGCCATAAACACCCACTTGCGGGCAATTGACGAAATGTATAAGTCCGGCAAGGAAGGAAAGAAATATCAGGAGTTCGTCGATGATGTGAAACGCCGCGGAGAAGAACTCAGAAGAGCTCTTTCCGCAATAACTCCCGAACAGATTACAGCGGTGCGCGCAAGAGTACGCGAACTGGAACAGGCACTTCCAAGCATAAATGATCCAGAATCAGCACGGATAATTAGAGAGCGTATTCGGGCTCTGAACGGCATGATCGACATCTGCAACCCGGCCTCGGAAACTCGCCGAGGACTGGATCAGATGCTAACCATGATCCGCAGCCGCGACTTCAATGCGGACACATTTGGAAATTGGCTCAGTGAAAATGCCATTGTCATCGCAGCATCAGTGGGCGCAGCAATTATTTGTGTTGCAAGTATGGGAACGGCATCACCGCTGGCGGTACTGCTGGTTAGCTCCGCTGTAGCTGTCGGCGCATCTCATATAGCCAGAGAAAGTCTTTATCAAATTAACCATCTTATCGGCGATACAGGCTTGGGCAGATACGAAGACCGGTCTCCGATCGGCAGGTATGTAGAAGACACGGCCTTGAGAGCAGGTGTGTTCTTCGTTACCATGGGAGATCGAAGTGTGTCGGACAACTTCTCCGCCGGTCTCGCTCTAATGGGTGAACGGGGCTGGGCGGGATTGCGAGATGTTGCAGGCCCGGTCGGTCTGGAATATCTCATGAACGTCAGCATGGGGCTGGGCTGCCTCGGGCTTGGTCATCTAGCGACGCACGGGATGCGCGGAGGCTTATCCAGGGAGGCCCTGCGCACATTATATACTTCGCGAGCCGCGTCTCAGATTGCTACTCAGATGGAAACCGCGGCCGCCGTAGGTGCGCGTAATCCCGCCAGCCAAAGCTTTATGCGCGAGTGGCTTGGAAGAGTCCGCGGCGAAACTGTCACTCAGACTGGCTTCACTGTTGCCCAGGAAGGGCTCACGCATTTAGCCGAATCTGGTTTGCATGTTGGACACGGCAACAACGCTCTCTCGTTCGGTGTCTCAGCCATGCTCGCCATAGCCCAGGGCCGATATGCAAGGCGCCATCTTCGAGCCGCGAGAGGCAACGAAGTGCATGTAACCCCTGAGTTTGAGGCTGCGTTGCTAAGTCAATTACGCAGAGATGGACATCAAATTCGAGAGGTTCGACCGGGGCATTACGAAGTGACACCGTTCACCGCTCGACACGGGGATCCGCCGATTATCGTGCGTCGAGCTCCGGAAGTCCACATGGCACTTCCACATGAGCTACCCGCAAATCAGCGAGACAATGCCAGAGCGAATGCTTCCAGGTTGGGGACGGATGGCGCGTGGATGACATCTGCGGTGCGTGAGATGCATGGCGGGAACTACCAACAAGCTTATGAGAATGCTCGAAATGCCAGCACGAAACCTGCGAATCTTGATATCAACGGAGTGGCTTTGCCTGCTATGAGTGCTGCGGATATCATCGCGGGGCGGGGAGTAACAGAACACATTAACGGAATGCGGACCGTGGGTGAAGCTATTCGAACACCGGAAGGTCGTTTTGTGATCAACGAACCTCGCACGCAGGTCAGACTGAGCGACGGAGTCATTGTTGATGTTCTGAATCCTCGGCGGGCAGCAGACGGACGCGCGTTGAATTTGACTCAGCAGGCGGAGATGAATCGCGTAGTGGAAAGCGCGAACGGCCGCCGAATTGTGGCCGAGCATGCTTTTACGATGATGGAAGAGATGTTCCACATACGCCAATACGCAGAGCGTGGAACTCCGCTTTCACAGACGTTCAGAGAATTCGCCGAACGCAACCCCGGAGAGATCGCCACCAGAGATGCGGACAATCCGATGGGACGAACGCGCGATTCACTGGAGCGCGAATTCATGGCAGCTCTTTCGGATGCGGGAGTACATCCGGAACTCCTGAGACAGCATTTTGAAGGACAGTACACGGGGCGAAGATCGATTATGGATTTCATCCGTCAACGCGCCGGCATAGCAAACCCGCCGGAAGCGCCGGTCCGTCCGGGAGGCCCGGAGGCTCCATTGATTGGTCCGGACGGTCGCCTGGTACTGCGAAGGGAACAACGAGTCGCCCCTCCCGAAAACGTTCAAACCGAAGCCGACATACTGGCCGGTCGCAGTGGAACCACAGGAGATATGTGCCAACTGCAGGGATCGCAAATAATCAGGGATCTCCTGCAACGTCGAGCTCCAGGTTGGGAACTTGTAGAGTGTCCTTCTCAGTCGGCCGGCGATCGGGTGGGGATCGACTATATGTTGCGCAACACCACGACAGGAGAATGGCTTCCTCTTGACATAAGTACCAGAGCAAAACCAGGTCGGCAATTCACAATCACATTGCCTGAAGGCACCAGTCCCACAGCAGGTTGGAACGGCAGGAATCGGCGGATAACAGCACATGGTGAACAACTGATTGAGCGCTTTCTCTTTGGTGATCCGCCACAGAATGGCACACCGCGTTTCATTCAAGATAACCTGCCATTGGCTCAGGCCCTCGGTGCCCTGGACAATGGACGGACTCCCCCAATTCGAGACATTCTGCGAGGGGCGCAAACAACACTGAATGCAACGGAGCGACAAACTCGTATCCAGGAATTCATTACCGCCTGCGAAAACAATCCTGCGTTGCGCTCAATGCGTGAACACGCCCAGCGAGCCTTGGCACACGCAAACAATGAAGTCACTTTGGACCGGCAGGTCGGACGTGCCGTCGACGACTTTGTGTTAGGACGCAGACAAGTCGATGTACCTGAAGTGAGAAGTAATGTGGAGATCGATGTGCACGGTAGAGTGATCGGATTTGTGGAAGGATCTCCGTGGCACAGCGGTACGATCCTGGAGCACGTTAATGCCAGCATTGAGAGAATGCGCGCCCGCACCGATCTCTCGCCCGCACAAGACGCTAGACTCACTCGATTAGAGGAGATGCACACGCGGGCCAGCGAGCGGCAGCAAGTGGTATCAGATCTTCATGCCGGTCTTGAAGCATTAAATCGCGGAGCAGTCGCTGACGCGAATCTGGCTCTCAATGCCGACGCAGCCAATCCGGCAGCTCTGCGTCGCAGGGCCACGGAAGCGCTGCAACACATAACTCAACCTGCCGAACTCGTTGCTGCATTGCGGCACGTTGAAACTCACGGCACCTTCGCCAACAACGGGCAGCGACGTGCATATCTGGAAGCACGTCTGGCTCAGGAGAGACAGGCATTACGACCGCTGTACAACGAATTCGCTCCACTTGTGCGTGAACATCTCGTATGGTCGGAATATGGAACCGACACTACCCGAGCAGCAGCTTTTGCAGATCGAACGGGGTTATCGCCTACGGTGGGTGAATGGGCTCGGCATCAGGCTCAATGGGAAGCCGCAAGCGCAAGATGGGCGGAACTCCCGCCTACGGCTGCGCGAGATTTCCTGCCGGAGTCATGGAGCGGTGCGCTAGGGGCCCCTCGTCCAGCATCGTCCCGAGTAGAACAAGTAAGCAATCCAAACCAAGCGGGCGCGGCTATCATCCATGGCAGCGCGACCTATTATCCAAGAGACATCAGCCATTATGATACGGCCACCAGATCGTTCATCACCACCAGTGGTGCCAGCTTGCCGTTGAGCGCGTGCAACATTCGTCTGCGTGTTCAAGCCGGAGCAAACAGGGACGCCCAATCATTCCATGGAATGAGGCAGATAGAAGCAATTCTGCGCCGGGAGCAAAGAGTGACGGCGGAGATGGCGCGACTCGGCACCGAACTTCCAGAAATCACTCACACTAGAGACCGCGTGAGAGACAGACTCCGCAACCTCGATCTTGGTGATGCAGCCGGCGCTGCCAGACGATGGGGCACTTTTGACGGAAACCACCTCAATACATCGAGGGAGCTCAACGCTCAGTGGGGAAGTATGTCTCCAGCGGAAATTCGTTTTATGGAAACGAGACTACTTAATCTCACAGAGCCACAAAAGGCAGCTCTCAGAAGGCACCTGGAAACTCTGCGCAATGAGGGAGTAACGGTCCAGGAAGCAATTGAAATCGCCGCCAGTTAAATGACTGAGGGGTGAGCCGGACTCAGACTTGGACGCGCATTAGTGGGAACCTGTCAATCGTATCACGGCTCCCACCGGTCCAACGCACGATCCTGAGAACGCTTCTCATAACTCCCCTGCAGGGGACGCCTACCATTGACCGGAAGACCTGTTTCCAGTAGATTTTGAGCATGCCTCTTTTAGATATTAGCCTACCTGCACCAGAGAAAGCACCGGCGGTTAACGGTGCTGACCTTTTGCGCGGCGAAGTTTTTGGACGCCAATTTGAACTCAAGACCAGTACCTTGATGTCATCGGAAACAATTCAGCGGCCGGGCGGCGAAGAACAACCGCTTCCGGAGAAGAAGAGCTATCTCAACTACGGCCCCCGCTGGGTTGCCGACAAGATTGTCCCCGGAAACCCTACGCTGGCAGCAGAATTTGCCCACTACGGCGCCAACTTCATAAAGACCATGGCGCTGTTCCTGCCGGGAAAGACCGCACGTGGGGGCTTGGCGTTTGGTACATGGGGAGCAACTGCCTTAATTTGCGCAGCCGATCAGGCCTCACCAGACGACTCAGCCGGCCGGCAGGCTTTGGATTTCGCTCTGGGATTCGGCAAGGGTCTTGCCTTAAGAGGTACATTCCAGCTATGCGACGGAATTAAATCCATCCCGCTTAAGGGCGTGGCCGTAGGAAGCCTCTCGCGCCTTGCGGAAACGGGTCTCGACAGTCGCAACTATGTCGATCGTAAGACCGGGGAACGTGACATATTCGGCGGGCTGTCCACAACGCTCAAAAACACTTTCTCACTAGAATACGCTGGAGCTGATATAGCCCTCTTTGGAGCGGCTCACTTGCTCACCGGAAAATTCGACGCAATGTCGGGTGGACGGATTAGTCGCAGTCCATTTCTTCAAACAATGAGCACGGGTTTTTCATTCGGCACCACAAGCGGAGCTCTTGAGGAAATCCAGAGACAACAGAAGGAAGGCCGTTCATTTGCAACAATTCAGTGGGGACACGTACTTGGACGAAGCCTGTTGAGGGGCGGATTGGATTCACTAGCCGCAATGCCCGGAGGAGGTATAAATGCCTCCAGAGCCCGCTACCAGGCCATCGAAACCG
Source organism: Candidatus Obscuribacterales bacterium (assembly GCA_021732565.1). GTDB lineage: Bacteria > Cyanobacteriota > Vampirovibrionia > Obscuribacterales > Obscuribacteraceae > JAKFUT01. The sequence goes on along the minus strand of JAKFUT010000123.1, from coordinate 23,399 downwards.
AAAAACAAAGCCTGCGGGAAGCACGTCCATTCAACGAAAATACCACGACAACTGAACCGGTGCGGTCTCAGGCACCAGTCGAAAAACTGGACATGCCGAACCCTCCAGCATCAACAGTAGTAAGCGGCGAAGCGCGATTAGAAGCACCAACCAGGGGAACAGAAATGTTCGCCAAGCTCAAATCCGAGCCGACCGCCGAGACCGCAAAAACCCGGGACCATTTTGTGGACAATCATCTCGATATGGTAAGCAAGAACGTGGTTGTGTGGAAAATTAAGGGCACCAACACGGAGATCGTAGCGCCGGAGGACTATGCTCGATCGCTTGCCGAAGTGAGAGACCTTCGTCGAGTGGCCGAGTTGGACCCGTCCAGTGCGGGCGTGGACAGAGGAGCAGTGGAAACAGCTCGCCGCAAGTTAGCGGAGCACCCTCACGGGGAACGTGTACTTCCGGAAGACGTAGTTAACGCAGTCGCTCAATCAGGACTGGGCGCGATTCCTCGCAGAATAGTATTGGTGGACACGCCGAATCCGATGGACAAGTTCTGGCAGCTCCAAAACGGAGCGTGGTTCAGATCTTCAGCACAAGCCACTCCCGACGGTACCATTCGACTCTTTCAGTTGAATCGTCCCTCAGGAGTAAGCGAACGCTATTCTCCAGTTGCAGAAAGACTCATGCACGAAATATCGCACCTTATTAAATGGAGTGCTGGAACAAAGGGAACCTCCTTTGGAGATATTCTCAAGCTGGAACCCGGCATCCGCCCTCGTGAGCCCTATTCTCCGACGGATGTTGATGAAGCTTTCGCAGTGCATGTGGGTGAAAAATTGCTGCACCCGGACACCGATGTATTTTGGATGGCAGCCCGGGAGAATCCTGTCGCGACCGCTGTCGCCTTCAAAATGCTGGAGACCCGGCTTGATCCGGCAACCACTCCAGAATGGCTGCGCACACGCTTTGCGGAAGTAGACAAACACATCAAGCCGCTTGCCGAGGCTAAGCTTCGCAACGAAATGAAGACCAATCCTGGTGCCCCTTTAGGCGGCTTGCTGCTTTCTATCGCAGGAGACGGTGCCCTAACCGGTTTATCTGGAAGCAAGATATTGGATTTGAGCAGAACTGACATTGGCTCCAGAGGGATGGAAAACCTGGGCTCAAACACGGACGTTGGCACGCTGCGTCTAAACTTCGCGCGCTTTCCCGAAAGTGATTTGTCACGACTTTCACAAATGGGATTGACCGGACTTGAACTAACAGGAACCGGAGTGACTGATGCTTCCGTTCCGACATTGGCGTCTATGACCGGGCTCAAGACTTTAGACATCTCGGGCACCAAGATATCTCTGGCCTCTTACTTCCAGCTTAAGGCGGCTCTGTCAGGTACTCAAATACGACGTCGCTAATTTGTAATTTGTATCACCTAAGCTGTATTCAGGTCAATGGTATCCTTGCAATGTTCGGAAAGCGAAAAAGAGAAAAGGCATTCCGCCAGGAATGCTCTTTTCTCTTCGATAAAACTGAGGTATTGGCTGTTGCCTTAACGTGTTCGAATCCGACCAAAAGCGGTCAGTCCTGCACCACTGAGCAATCCCTTAATACTGTTTCTGTCGGCATGTACGTTGAGTGAACCTAAAACCGGAACATTAACGCTCAGCGAAGCTTGCGCCTGAGACAGATCTATGGTCGCCTGTATTTCCGCAGCAGGCTTTTGCTCCTGTAGCTTGGGTCTTTCATTTTGAGTTGGAATGAGTTCGTTGGGTTCCAGTGGACCGGCCGGCCTTTCCGCGGATACGGCTACTTCAATGGCAGAGTGAATCTCTTCCATCATGTTTCCATCGCGATCTTCATGGCGGTGCTCTACCATCAAATCAGCATCAATACCTTCCGGAGATATCACGACCTGTCCATCTACCGTGCCGATCGGCGTGTCCACGGTGCCCGTAAAAATACCTTCGGGAGACATCAAGATCTGCCCGTCTATGCGTCCCAAGGGGGTGTCCAGGGTCCCGGTAATGATGCCATCCGACGATATCACAACCTGGCCGTCTACAGTGCCCAGCGGTGTATCTATAGTGCCGGTAATGACTGTGTCACTCTGACCCTCAATTTGTGGACTCGGCAGATTTTCAAGTTCAATGGCAGGTCCTTCAGGTGGCTGCTGATTGGTTGGAATATCACTCTCCCATTGCGCCTCAGGTTGCTGACTCGGAGTCGTCACCTCGATTGCGCCGGTGATACCTTCAGGCGATACCACTATGTGGCCATCTATCGTACCGATCGGGGTCTCTATTGTACCCGTAATGATCGTGTCAACCGACGGAACTGGCGGTGTATCACATATTACCGGAGGAGGAATTTCCAGTACTGGCGGAAGAGTCTCCACGACCGGCGGAGTTTCACATATTACTGGTGGAGTTTCCATTACGGGAGGAATCACAATCGGCGGCGTTTCACATATGACTGGCGGAGTTTCCATTACCGGAGGAGGAATCACAATCGGCGGCGTTTCACATATGACGGGCGGAGTTTCCATTACCGGGGGAGGAATCACAATCGGCGGCGTTTCGCATATTACTGGCGGAGTTTCCATTACCGGTGGCGGAATCACTACCGGCGGTGTTTCACATATTACGGGCGGAGGAGTCTCCACTACCGGTGGCGGAATGCATCCATCTTGCGGCCTCTGAATGCTTATTTGTCCATATACATCAGCTCTACCAACTGGAGTTTCAACGCTTCCGCCAAAAGTGATACCAGTGGAGTCCACTTGCGCATGTCCGCAGCCGGCGGCTCCAAGTGTCTCTGCGTTCATTGAGACCGCCACAGGTCTCACATGCTCGGAAATTGCTCTGTAAGATTCCTCAAAAATCGCGCTAGCTTGGACCTCTACTTGCGCTTCTACACCTACGTTAAAACCATCATTTTCTCTCGGTAGTGCACTCATTCTAGTAATCCTCCTCAGGTTTGCCGCCAGCACCTAGAGCCTAAGTCATTCTGCAATCATCACTCTAGGAATCGAAACTCCATTGACTGGTGCGTTTCGTGTTGCTTCATGAAAAGATAATGCACTTCAAAAATGGAACGAGTGTATACCAATGAGTTTCAAATTGGTGTTCGTCTCCAACGGACAGATCTTATAAGTGACCTTGAGTTGGCCTGGAACAGACGATGCATTCATTTATCTGATTGGGACACATATTATTGCGCAATTTATTTCAGCACTGCAAATGACACATTCTCCAATGATAAAGATGAGGGACCCGCCACCGCTGAAGCGAAACCAGCCCGGCGGTGCGTTTAGATTTACCCGTGACAGACAAGGCTGGAAACGAATTCTCAAAACCTGCCGATGCACTCCATGAGCTCACAGAACAGCAGCCGGCCGCTGAGCGGCCGGCTGCAAATTCCACACACAACACCAGGACGAAAGAAAGGTTCGAAGGTCTTATTTCTTTGTTCGCCAAACTGTCGCTGAGTTAACCACCGTACCGTGCTTCGTCAGCGAATATTGGAATCCTTGCCAATTTACTCCAGGCACTCCTTCGGCACCAGGTCGCTCCATTGGTTCCGATTTCTTCAAGCGCACATTACTTCCTTCAGCTTCAAGGCGAAGATTTATCTTCATAACAATGTCAGTTTTCTTACCATACTGGTCGCAAAGATCTTGAATCGTGTCGGCGTCCAGTTTCCCTTCTAACGCCTGTTTTACGGCAGAGTCTAATCGCTCTTGAGCCTCTTTGTCGGCGTCGCCTTTCTGCGGTTCCAGAGCCTTCGCAATTTCCTTAGCCACTTCCTTCTTGGGAAGGTCGACATGTTCTCCCTTGGCAGTAGTGAAACTCTTGATTCCTTCTGCTCCAATTACAATCTTGTGTCCATCTGCAGTTTTCAACACGGAATCATCTCCGAGTTTGAGCCACTGAATCGATTTGGAAGCTGAGATAGTTCCATCGGCATTTACGGTGGCAAATTCGCCACCAACCTTGATAGTTTGGCTACCGTCGGCGTTCTTTACAAATACGCCGCCTGCAGGAAGGTCTACCACAGTGGTATCCGTTCCGGTTTTCACAACCGCCGTGGTTTTATCCGACATCTTAAGCTGCATACTTAACTCCACCTCAGCGAAAGCTCGGTGGGCGCCTTCCTCTGCCACTAATGCAGACTCGTCGGCATCTTCTTCGTCCATTTCAAAATATTCATCTGTATCTATCATTATAAGCTCCTTCCTTTCCGAGAAATCCTTGGTATTTGGAGATCTCTTTCTCTTTGTGAACAGATGGTATGCGCCAATTATTGAAAGAACATCTCATTCTTCAAAAAGCACAACACTTCCCGTCAATGCACAATGAGTAGCAGGAAGGATTTCCACCTGCATGAAGAAGCAAAATTAGAAGCACAAATCGCCAGTCGATGGTTCATATTTGCGCACTCGAGCCGGGAATCGGGCACTCTCGCCCGCTTGTTTCACTTCAACACCTCGCCCCGGGCATCAATTCCCTCCGCCTTCGCCATGACACCGCACTTCCACATCCACCAATACGAAAGCGACTCTCAATGTCGGATTCTTCTCACGGACATTCCTTGCTCGGCCGGGAGGAAGCGCGCTCTCAGGGACTACTGCACTGATCAAAGGACGATTAAAGAGGGCAATAATGAGCCCCGTTGTTCAGCAAATCGAAGCAGCCTGGCGCAAAATTCACTCACGCTCAAATGGTCCAACTTTATCAACCGACAAGCGTCTTCTTTAATTGGTGCTTGAGGCAGCAACGTTTTCCACTCCGCCTTCCCGTTTGAACATGCGTGTTTGCGGGTAACCTATGAGCGAGGAGAAAACTATGCCGAAGATCCTGCTCGTTGAAGATGACAAATCGCTTTCTGCCGAAATCGCAGCTTGTTTGGAAGCAATGCGAATGACGGTGGAACCCGTCTACTCAATCTCACAAGCGCGCGAATTTGCACTCCATGCAACACACGACTTAATCATTCTTGACTGGAACCTGCCTGACGGAACCGGTCCTGGTCTTTTGAAAGACTTGCGCGGGCAAGGCATGACTATTCCGGTACTTATGCTGACTGCAAGGCAAGACATCGTTGAGAAGGTTGAAGGGCTCGAAGCGGGCGCCGATGATTATCTGACAAAGCCGTTTCACTTTGACGAACTGCTCGCTCGAATTGGTGCTTTGATGAGGCGTACCCGTACAGCGCGCACCAATGAATTCTCTATCGGCTGTATTACTGTAAATACCACTCAGTGCGCAGTAACAGTCGAGGGACAAAATCTAGATCTTCGAAGACGTGAGTACCAGATACTAGAACTATTGGCGACAAATCGCGGCCAGGTGTTCAATGCTGAGCAGATAATCGATCGATTGTGGCCTGCAGATGCAGAAATAAATCCCGAAGTGATTCGTTGTCACGTTAATCGCTTGCGGCAAAAGTTATCGGGGTCATCCGATGAAGCAAAGAATCTCATTTCAACCGTTTACGGGCTTGGTTACAAGATTGCCGAATAATGGAGTCATCCAACCGATCGCTCAACTCAAGATTGCGGTGCAAGTGATCCGGTACGCTTCTCACATGGCACTGCCTCCTTGGGTTGCAAACATTTACCAATCCCCATTAGAGTCGCCAGCCAATTGTTGTCATATATTGCAGTAAACGCAATCGACATTTTTTTCCTGGATAATCATTGACATTTCCCGACGTGGGAAGAGTTAGTCAATGGTGTGGTGAGGATTTCAGTTGCAAGAACTACCCTAGACAGCGCTCACGAGGAATGTCATACTGACCAACGCAACGCAGCCCCTGAGCCACAACCGTGCAGCAAACTTATGGACGAGACCTCGCCTCCCGCACAAGCGAACTCATATAATCGAGGCTACGCAAAACTACGCTCCTGGTATCTGGCCAGATTGCGTCAGGAATCAGCGGGAATAAATGCTACACCGATCGCTCGCATAGAATTTGACCGCGCTTTCATGGAAAAGATTCTGGCAGAGGCGCGAACCAACGAAACAACGCGTCCGCGCGAACCAATTACAATAATGCCAACTTTCTCCGTCATACTTTGTCTGGGTGCGGTTAACCTGCTCTGCCTGGGAATCATGATGACCGCCGCCAGTTTCGACGCACGGTCAGCAATTATCGCCTATTGGGAATCTACGTGGGCGCTGTTGCTATTTCGCGCACCGACATCGCCAATCGATGCAACCTTTTCAGCCGTGTGCACAGCATTGTTCTACGGTGGTGCCCTGATAGCATTGAGCCTGTTACCGGCGGAACATATATTTCACTCACGCAATTCGAGCCAGCCGAAAAAAAATGATAAGGGCTAAGCTGCAGGGTCTTGTACAAAGTATTTATCTAGTCGAAGTGCTTCTGCTCGTCACAGCAGTTGCTCTATCCGGCGCCATGATCCTCTTGCGACTTACGGTGCCGGTAGACTCACAGAGCATGGTGAGTGGCTCTCTCAGTTGGATGGGAGTGCTGCTGTTTTTCTGCATAATTTCGGTAAAAGCACGCCATTTTTTGGAAGAGCGACAATCCAATCAGTTGATCAATGAGCTGGAAGAGTATGTTCCCGGCAACATGCCACTGGAACCGGACGGCACATCTTTCAGTGAAATTACAACGTGGGTGGTCGATTCAGTGCGTTCATCATCATCTCGAGAGTACGCCATCGCCGATTATGCACGAGACATTCTTTGCAGTTTTACCGCCGAGTTCAAAGTAGCAGCGATAAACTCCACCAGTGAAAGGCTTCTTGGATTTTCTTCCATCGAATTGCTAGGCAAATCGTTAACATCAATAATAGCCGAATCGGACAACACTCGTTTGCAACGAGTATTGGAAGAGGCCAGAACCAGCAAACGACCCGTTGACTTTGAACTGCGCCTGCTAACCAGGCAGGGAAGCGTTATCGATACAGCATGGTACGCGGAATGGTCTGAAACAGAACAGCTGTTTTTCTCCGTTGCTCGCGATATTTCCGCGGCAAAAGCACAGGAACGCGCAAGGCAGGAATTGATCGCTATGATTTCGCATGACGTCCGTTCACCACTAAGTTCCGTTTTGCTAGGAGTGACCGCATTTTCGCGGGGGCTCTATGGAGAGATGAGCGAGCGGGCAACTAATGCACTGAGCAGAATGGAGAGCAACATAACACGCATAGTTGATTTGTTGACTGAACTGATTGACCTGGAGAAAAGCGAATCAGAACTCAAACTAGATCGAAGCGATTTTGACGTACGGGAACTCACTGCGGAAGTAATTGAACAGTTATCCGACCTTTCGTCGCAACTGGAAGTAACGGTCGAGAATAAGACCGAGAGTGTGCTGATCAACGCAGATAGAAAGAGAATCTATCGTGTTCTGCTAAATTTGTTGTCTAATGCGATCAAACATTCTGATATTGGCAAAAGCATTTCTATTTACACAAAAACCAGTAACAACGAAATTGAAATCAACGTTGAAGATCATGGACCGGGTATTCCCGAACATTTGCAACAAGCTGTATTTGAACGATTCGTGCAGTTGGAGCTGCCGGTAAGGAGTGGTGTTCCAAGTTCCGGACTGGGATTGACCATTTGCAAGACTTTTGTCGAAGCTCACAATTGTTTCATCGGAGTGCGCTCGCAACCGGGAGTTGGAAGTACGTTCTGGTTCTCACTGCCGTTAGCGTCAGCCAAGCGAACAGTTTAGATTGCACTATTTCAGTTCAGTTGACGGAGCGGCTGACAGGCGGGGGCAGGGCGGTGCTGCGGGACAAGCCGCCCTGCTCCCGGAAGCAGATCATTCAGGGCAGAGAGTCTGCTTCGCTCTGGACAGAAGTCCACTCACACGGGGTTAGCAGTGGAACTTGGCCGTCGAGAACATTACCTGTCTGGCATTCTTCGCACACATCAGCTGCGTGTGTTGCGCGAATGTTCCAGCCGATTAACAGGGCGGGGACGAACCGCCCCTCTCCGAGCGAAGCGAGACACTGCGATAGGAGGAATGCGCTTCGCTCAAGACAGTAAAGTCCACTCTACACAGGGGCAAGGATAGTGTGGACTTGACTGTCGAGAACATTACCTGCCTCGTAGCATTCTTCGCATTAGCTCCGGATTTTGCCGGGGATTAACTACCCGACTGGCCAGACCAAGAACTCGTGAGGCAGCGTCAGTTGCCCCATTGGTTGCACGCTCTGTCACGCGCCTGCCAAAGTTTACCGAATCATATGCAGTTGTGATCGCTCCGCCAAGCTCATCGGGAAGTATTTGCCCGGCCACATCTACAGCACTGGTAGCAGCATCGAATGCCACCGTTGCTGCCTGGCCTGCAAGTTCACGGCCACTGCCCAGTACCTCAGCAGCGCTGCCTATTATAGGATTTGCAGCGTCAGATGCAACTCGGCGTCCTAGTTCGAGCAGTTCGGGATCAATAACTCCACCAAGAGCCAGTGCATCAAGAGCCTGATTGCCAGCGTCGGCGAGCCCTGTCGCGCCCTCAACGGCAGTATCAACAGCCCTGGTTGCGGCGGACTCGACAACATTAGCTATCGTCTCTGCACTGCGAAAGATTGCGTTGCCACTACTGATGAAAATGCTCGCTGCGTCGTCCCGAGCTCGTTCACTGAGCGAAGCGGCGAATTCATCTAAACTCGTTTCACCAGCAACAACGCTCTCAACACCACTGGAAAGAAATTCAGCGCCTTCGCTGACTACCTTCGCAATTGAATCTGCGGTCTTAACAACGTCATCACTCACCGTCGCTGCTGCTAAAGCTCCCGAATAGAGCTCGACTTCTGCCGAAGATAGCAACAGGTCCGGCAATTCCTGCACGGCTGCAGAGACAGTTTTGATTGCTACATTGACAGCTTCTCCTTGCGGATTCGGTGACCATACGTCACAGAGCATGGCCTGGCTCGGATTCTCTGCATTGTCATCTCTATCGCTGGTATCAAATCGATCATCTTCAAATGTCATAGCGCAATTTCCTCTTTATGCCGACAGCATTTCGGTGAAAAACTGACCGGCGATTGACTTCCTTGCAACTAAGTTAGAGCGCAATTATGTACTGAGCGTATACCAGTCAAACTTTCAAAGCTTCCCTTATTCGTTCAGTTATTCGGGTCTACCCTACGGTTCATGGGCGAAGCGACTTAGAGGATGGCGACAAGTTTGCATCATCCTGAGTAGATGAGATATTCGTTCAATTATTCGGGACTACCCTACGGTTCAAGAGCGAAGGATTTGGCACGAGGGGAACGAGTTATGTTTGATCACCAGGAAGAGTTTGAGGCAGAACCATCAAAACAGGTCTCAACGGTTGAGACCATCGCGCTGGACTTATGGGAGTTGGTGGGAGCACCACAGCCGGCGAACAAAAGAAATTTATCGAATACTTTAAAGGAACTCTCCTTTCTTCCGGTTCTCCTCGGACTGGCAATAACCACAGAAGCAGGCCACTTCGACACGTTTGATACTGAGCCGCGCACAACAGGTGAGCCAGTACAAGGATCAGAAACCGTAAGGACAGCCGCAGCAAGCGACAGCGATGATACAGACGGAGACAGTGTCGAACAATCCGAAAGCAACGAAGAGACGGAACAAGAGACAGAGGAAGAGGCGGACGAAGAGACAGAAGATCCAACAGAAGCCGAGGGACAAGAAATCGGTACGCAAAACGTCGAAGAACCCGACGCCACATTGCGAGAGATGCTCGCCTCTACCAATGAAAGTGAACAAGAAGCGTCCCGCCGAATACGCTCTCTCTTGAACAGCGACGATGCGAATGACAAAAGATCCGGAGAACGACTTCTGTCCATGCTAAAGAAGCCGGAGGAGCGACAACTCTCCATTGATATTGCCACCACTATGACAGACACCACCAACGGTGCGCAACTTACAGCCCTTTTTCGTCTACTCGACGACAGAGATAAAAGCGATGCAGCCACGCAGATCAAGATTTTGATGCGCGATGCAGAGAATCCTCAGTCTCGGGAAGGAGTACGAACCTTATTAACAATGCTAAACGGGGATGAACGCCAGCGTGCTGATGCACGCCACTTGCTGGACATGCTGAACGATCGAGCAGCCTCTACCGACGGGCGCATTATACTGCAAGTACTTTGCGATAATCCCTCGGCAATGGCCGGTCTAATCGAGTTGCGCCGCGACACAGATCGTCAACAAACGGCCAACGATGTCCTCAATCTACTAAAAAATACGACCACCGCAGATGCGACGAAGAGGATCATTCCACTTCTTGTGTGTGCCGAATTAAACACAAGAGAACGCGAGCAGACACGGGAGGACGGAACGCGACTTCTGGGCATGCTCAAAGGAACCGCAACCCAACGAGAGCAAGCGACAGACATTGTTTCGGCGCTGGGAAGGCCGGAACAAATCCGAGAGTTCTTTTCCATTGTAGATAACTCTGCTAATGCACGCGCCAAAGACGAACTCTACAGAATGCTGCACTCGGAACGAGATGCAGCCGCGGCGGTAGATCTCATCAACCTTCTGCAATCACAAACGGGCTATAGCACCCATGGACGACAGCTCCTTTCAATGCTCAACAGCACCACCGAGGCCGACAGAACAGATGCCCGGAGATGTCTTCGCAATTTCCACGACATGGAAGACATTGCAGCTGTGGTAACAGCCTTTGGCAAACCAGCGTTGCGACCAGGTCTGCGAGCTGTTTTCGACGGGATGGAATCAGAGAGTGCCACAGAACGAGACCGCAGCCACCGCTTTGTTGAAGCACTTACCACTACAGGAACAAGAGACAAGAGCACAGCGGAAGATCTGTTACGAATGCTTGGGGGCACCGATGCCGACAGGCAAACGGCTCGCACTATAATGGACCACTTGGAAGAACCCTCTGACCGCACGAATATATTACGCTTGCTGAACGACAACAATCATCGTGCAACCGCCCGTATAATAATCGGCGATCTGGCAGGGACGGAGCATCGCAGCGCTGCGCGTAGTTTAATCAGCCTCAGTGAAACATCAGACGCTAAGACTTCTCGTCTACTCAACATGTACGCCAATGCTGAACAAAGAGCGGATGCACGGCTCCTTCTCAACAGTCTCGACACACCAGCACAAATTCACAAGCTTCTCGACTTACGCGCAAGCAATGCCACCTCTGGAGCTGCCGCCGAATTGACGACTATGTTGCGGTCCGGTGAGTCCAACAAGATCGCCTCGGTCTTGCGGCTTCTTACCAATTTAGAAGCGCCGTTTCCACCGGAACGCGCTACAGCCGAGAGCCAGCTTCAGATGCTGACCCGACCGCAAGACCGAGCACTGGTCTTGGGAATGATGACCAGTGTTGAGCCGGTGCATCATCTGCGCCTCACCAAAATGCTCAACGGCAATGACAGGGAAACCGCACGTCGGTTGGTCCAAATGGCTGCAACTGATGGAACTCTCGTGAATCAGACTCTGAATGTTTTCTCCGAATCGGCGAACCTCGCTGCCGCTGTTCAAAGTCTAAACGACACGAATCGCCCGCGAGCGGTGGAAGAAATTCGCAAAATGATTTTCGAGAAACCAGGTGAAGCGCAGGAGTTGATGAAGCTTCTCGCCAAGAATCAACCACAAGGAGATAACGTCGTAAACTTGCTAAACGATCGAGACCGCTCTCATGAAGGGGTAGCTCTCCTCAATTCAAGTCTAAGCGATGGAGACAGACAGATCCTGCACTCACTTTATGTGAATCCGCAGCGCAGGCGCGGAGCAGCAGCTTTGTCCGAGGCACTGGGCAGTGAGAACTTCGAGACCAGAGTTGGAGCACTGGCCGCCTTGAGAATGCTGAGCGCCGCCAATAATGGCGAGCTCAACCAGCGGGGCGAAGAATTCATGGCAATGCTTAGCAATCCTGCAAATTCCCGAGCCCGGTCACTGCTCGACCTAGGTCCTTCCTCAGGAGACATCTCAGCGGCGGTGGGAGCAATGAGCGCAGCAGACACAACGGGAATCGATCGATTATTGGCCTCTAGCAGCAATCCGGCGGGTCGACGGGCGGTTCTGGAACTGATGCAGAGCGATGCGAGCAACCGAGCGACTGGCAGCAGGATTTTAGAAATGCTGGCCAACCCGCACGAACGTGCGCACGCAGAAAGAATCACAGCAACGTTGAGCACCAGCGCAAGTGTAGCCCGCTATATGGAGTTGACATCACCGCCTGCAACAGCTCCCATCGGCAGGAGAGAGGCGGCAGCACAACTGCGTGCGATGATGAATTCCGATTCGGCAGAAGCACGCGGAGTGGCTCTCTTGATGGAAGTACCCGCAACAAACAGGCAAGCGGAAGAGATTACATTGATGTTGGCATCACCGGGAGCCCGCCGCAATGAGGCCAAGGCGATCCTCACGGGGCGAAACTCGGTTCGTGAACTGGAAGCATTGCTCAACTTGAGAAACGACGCCACCAAGCGCGTGGCGTACGCCACGGTACTTGAGATGTTGCAATCGTCCGACCCGTCGAAGAGAGAAAGTGCACGCGCATTGGTGCAGGTTTTAGGAAACGGAGGCGACAAGAACTCACGCACAGATGACCGAGACGGGGCAGCTTTCATTGATGCACTAAACGCCTCCAGTACCCGAGCGGTGGCGCGGCGAGCATTGGAACTTTCAAAGACGCCGGCACAAATCGGAGCCATGCGGCGGATGCTACAGGAACCGGAGGACCGTGCCGCCATTGACACACTTCATGATCTCAACGCGGATGTCGCCTCGCGCGCAGATGCCGAAATTATCAGCGGTCTGCCTACACCCGCACAAATTCGCACCATGCTGGCACTGCGAAACAATCCCGAGCAGGCAGAGGCATTTGCACGACTCAAGATCATGCTTTCGGATGAAACACAAGCAGTCCGCGCGCAGATCCTTCTTCAAGAACTTTCAGGTCCCGCCGGCAATGCTAGAAACAGCGCAGCCGTTCTCTTGCGCATGCTAAATAATCCTGAGAAACAAGAGCGAGCAGAGCTGGTTCTTAATCGTATGATTCAGCCATTACCCTCGGCAGAATTTCTTCGAACTCTCTTCTCGTCCGACGACGTGGTGGCAGGCGACTTCATTGCCGATTTATTGCAAAGACAACAACCCGAACAAATGCAAATGATGCTCGAATTATCAGAAATGTTGGTAAGCCAAGACATAAACACAAGAGTTGAAGCAGGGCGAGTTCTTCGAATGCTGAACGATCGTCAACAGCAGAACATCGCCATGAGGCTCCTGCAACGCCGAGTCGATGCAAGGTCGAATCAGGGCAACTCAGCCGCCGGCAAATAGGTATACACGCATATTGGTAGAGTGCGACTTTGACCACTCAGCCCGTCGCTCGCGTGTACCATTCGAAAGCGGTGAAAAACAAGTTTTTTGCTATCCTGGTTCCCATTTCTTGGTTCACATCCATGAACCTCAGAGTCTATTTAGCTTAAGATAGAAGAAAGAACTTGTATCTCCGGGAAGGTCATGATGAAAATTCGCGAATTGGTTACCCTTACCGCCATAGGTGTGGTTTTCTCATTGAGTATCATTCCAGCGCAGGGCCAGCAAACCATTGACTCAGGCAATGGCAATGTGTTCATGGAAGAGCAGCCAACTGCCAACAAGCAGAGTCCAGCAACTGCCAACCAGAAAGAACGCATTCCCGTGGACCTGAGCAACCTTGGCATACCTGTCAACTCAAAAGGACAAATTGTTCCACTTATTCAGAACGACACGGGGCCGGTCATGGAATCCGGTAGCAACTTAGAAGTTTCTCGAAGCCCATCGGTGCTGTATGGACCTTCCTATTACCTTAATTCCTTTGGACAAAAGGTAGATGGCTTCGGTAATGTTTTGCCACCCGGGCGCTACCTTCCATACACACCATACGCGGCGACTCCAGGATATAGCGCGACCTTCAGCAACCAGCCCGGTGGCAACTCGCAGGGAATGAATTATCAGGGCTCCGGCACCGTATTCGGTAGCGGACGCGGTATAGGAGGAGGCTTTGGCTTTGGCTCCGGTCGCGCATCCGGCGGACTAATCATGCCCGGCAATACGCAATATGATTACAGAGGGACAGTACGACCGATCTTTCCATCGGGCGAGTAAGTCTGTCGGCGCCGGGCACCCCTATTCAACTCACGACCTGCTGTGTCGGCTCCGGTTCTTCCAGGAGGGACGGCGCATGATGCCACGCATGAATTAACCACGGCTTAAGCATCTTCAAACGATGCCGGAGCCTCCCGCCCTCTGGTATAGCTCGGGAGTCGATTCGACTGCTATGCCCTTTAGTGGCCAGATCGATTTGCGTTGACTTGTTCCATGCCTACCCGCCACCCTTTGACGTCCAGTTGAACAGCAACCCCTGAGACTTGTAATTGGCGATGTGCCTTCCCAATTCGTCTTCAGTGTTGTAGCGAATCGTCACGGCGGTCTGCGCCGGGCTGTTTCCATTGTTGAACGTCTTGTTCGCGTCCTCGTAATAGAGGTCACCGGTCATCCAATACTTGCCGGATCCTACTCCGCCGGAACCCGCCCCGGATCCACCGCCCTTGTTTCTCGAACGTTGCGCTATTTCCTGAGCGCCAAGTACCATACAGGTGCCGACTCCGGCAATGAGAATGCCATTACTAACCGCCGTTGCTTTTTGCGCGGTATCGCGCATGGTGGCGCAGTTATTCAGATTGCCAGTCCGGCTTGCTTCCAGCTCATAAGTCAATCCGCTGGACTTAAGATGGTCATTGAATCTCTGCGTTGTACCCGTATTTTGATTGGTTGCATTCGCTAGAAGTGCATCGCCCTCACTATAATCGTCGGGCTCGTTAGCGGCCGACGACTGGTTACTGACTGCGCCGTCCACAGAGGGGTTTGAAGAAGCAGCAGGAGATGGTGTGAGAGATGGAGACGGCGTGGGTGCAGGCGGTTTGGGCGTATCCTGACCGCCAGAATACTCCCATTTGCCTTGGGACGGATCATCTTTGCTTGGCGTAAAACTCCAACGCGAGGACTTGTTTATTCCATCGCCAACCCACTTACCGCGGGTTTCGTCCCAAACATATCCCTCATTCTTTCCCGCGGCCGGATCGACTGCAATGTTTTGCGGGCCCGGTACCGGGGCTTGATCGTTATTTTGAGAACGTCCACCAGCAGTTGAACCCGCTGCCTGTTGCGAATATCCGTCGACCGATTGTTGATCTCCGGCCGACCGGCCAATTTCTCCCGCACCAGAACTTCGATCACTCCCTTGCTTTTCGCCGGTAGCGGTGCCGGAATTATCATTTGTCGAAGAAGCGCCTTTTGTATTTCCACCATTCTTGTCAGCAGCATCAGCTTTCGCCGAAGGCTGCTCCGGCGGTAACTCGGACGGCAAGGGGCACATCTGCTGCGTGCGATCATTACAAGCAGCTCCTTTGCCATTCACATCCACACAGTAGCCCCACTCAGATCCCGGGTAAGGATCTTTCGGACCGCGCGAAGTTGGACATGCGTCAACCGCCGCAGCAGTGCCTGCAGCGCCACCGGATTCAGTTTTACCGGTGCCAGCGGAACTCGCCGAAGCATTACTATTAAAGCCGCCAAATCTATTTGAGGTGGCGACATCGGTTCCGGCTCCAGAGCTTGCGCCGAGTGCCTGATTCCCGCCCGTCGGACCATTCGCTAAGTTATCGCCAGATTTTCCCCCGCCACTTTGATCACTATAATGACCAATGCCACCAGGTGAGTCACTACCACCATTTGCAATACCACCACCACTTACTGTGCCTCCGCCAGATCCCCGTGAGCCAACGGGAGAACTACCCGGTGCCTGAGCCAAGCTACCCTCCGGTGATCCCCCATATCCAGATGCTCCTCCGCCTCCTGCGGAACCGTTATCCCTGGAGAAATGAGAGTCTGCAGTCTGATTCGAATCGATGTTAACAGGAGCGCCAGCCGGCTGCCCGGTATAATTCGGTCTCTGAACCACGGAAGCATTTCCGGAGCTATCAATCTGCACATTATCGGGTACGAGCACATAACCGGTGCCGTAATAGTTCACGTAATGAGCTCCCGGCGGTGGATTTTTCACCTGCTCCTCACTCGTGGCCATCTGCCCGATTCGCGCAGAGCTATTTCCAGATCCGGTATTACCTGCGTTGCTAGAGGCACCCCCGCCTCCTGGATTGTTAGTTCGAAAACTTTGTCCATAGCCATTTGACGCCGCACTGCCACTGGATATGGTGGCACCACCCGCAGACTTATTTGAGAACGCCGTAGATGGAGATGAAGACGCCGCCGATGAATTAATGCCTTGAGCGGTAGCATTGGTTCCTGAAGTCTGAGCGGATCTGCGGCCAATGGCATCCACATTGGAAGAAGGAGTAGGAGCCGCGTCAGCAGGCGGCGTTACCTCGCCCGTGCGAGCGTCTATCCACGTGGCAGAATTAGAGGGAGAAGGAATAGCTGCCGGCTCTGCCTTTCCGGTTCGGGAGTCAATCCACGTTGCGGCTTCCGGTTGTGCTGGTGCATTCGCTACTTGTTTGGGCTCGGGAAAGGTCCATTCAATTTCTTTGGTATCACCCGGGCTTCCGGCTGACGAAGCGCCAGCTGACGCACCGCGCCTTTCGGTACCGCCGGTGCCTGTACCTCCGAAATTGACTTTCGCCTCGAACGCTGGTTTCCGGCCAAGTTGCTCTTGAACAACTTGAACTTTCGGAAGAGAATTCACCGGTCTAAGCGCAGGACCTTTCCTCAAGTCGGCACCGCCAGTGCTACCACCAGATCCTGCAGTCTGGGCTGGGAGTGGCGCAACAGGGCCAGCAAGCGGTAGCAAATTTGCAGCAGAAGGAACAGACTGCACATACTGCATCGGTGCACCGCGATCTTTTGACGAAGATATGTTTTTACCTGAGGATGTGCTAGCCCCGACAGGCAGAGCTGCAGGAGCGCTTTTCTCGGCGGATGAACCCGTCTTTGCTAACAATTGCAACTGTCCAGCTAAATTGATTAGTCCCTGACTGAGCGCTGATTGCGAAGTCCCAGGGGCCGCAACCTTCGGATCCTGCGGTCCTGAATTCGACCGTGGCGATGATGATTGTTTGGGTGATGATTGATTCGCTGTTTTCCTGTGAGCATCTCGCGATGGGTTCTGGACTACAGGCCCGATCCCGGAGGAACTCGCATCCATCCTTGTCTCTACCTGTACAAGAGCATGATCTATGGCCTGTACATTCGGAATGAACACCCGTTGCTTTAAAGATTCGTTCGACGGGAGCGAATTTGAATCGACCGTCGGGGAAAGCCCGACACTTCCCCTTTGCGCACTGATTTCAAGTCCGGTTGCGGAATCGCTGGCCAGTATCGCAACCTTTCCCACAAATACAACGGCTCCCGCAGGAAGCTTCAGTGCCCTGATGTTTCGTGCCTCAAAACTTGCGGATGAGGCTTCCAGCTCCATCCAATAAGTTTTCACCCTTTCTGCCGTTGACGTTTCGGAAACAGACGGACCAACAGCACAAGACGTCAGAGAAAACCATTTGTCGGATCTTCCGTTTGATTTGTTTTCTCTGACCGGATAGAGAACAATCGGCTTCGAAATCTTGATTTGCGCGTAGCCGCTGACGAAACTTGCCGCGGCATCACCTGACAAACCTGCCAATGGTCCATGCTCAGCAGGACCGAACCTGCCAAAAACAGTTCCAGTGATACCCTCCTGAAACTGGCTGGTACCATCAATCACGGATGAAGGAGAGAGCCCTGCTTCTGCGTTTCTCTGTTGCGATCCACTGCTCCGCCTGTCTATCGCCGACAAATCATTTTTTGCAGTGGCCGTTAATGGCACTGACAAAGCAAGCAGGACAGCAATGGTTCTAGTGTATCGTTGATAAAACGTGGTGATCATGCTCTCTCCTGGTATAACGGGGCCGCATCTTGGTTGAGCTGAGTAAAACAGTGGTGTCAACATCAGCACTTGTGCCGATCGACTTCGTCAAAAAATCAACGAGATGGGCTGACGAGATCCGTTGGACAAGACAACACTCATTCATTCGATCTTCAAGAGTCGGCAGATGAAGGTTGTCCGTTGCCTCCACTGCTATCACGGCTGATGCCAGCCTCAGGTGGCCATCGACGCGAGCAAAGGTTAGAGCACTCCTTGAGACCGTGCCGCTGTTGATCCGAATTTCTTTTGGTATCCCTGAAGCAGGCTCTTGCGAAAGGTTTCTGCAGTATCTCCATCAACTTCAATTTTGTCATTGTCGAGCATCAGTACGCATTTCACCTGAGCCCCTCGGCTAATGGCATTGGTGCGAGTGAAGGCCGTTCGCAGCTCCTTTTGAAGTTTTAGTTGCACTGCAACCATTCCAGCAGCCGACACTGCCATAGTGGTGCACATGGCGCCAACCGAGGTCGGTACGGGGGTGAACGCGGAAGCCACGGCTCCGGCGGTAGAAGCCAGTGTCAACACTGAACCGAATGCTGCCCGACGCTTGCTCGCCGCAGTTTCCCGCACAAAGTCCGACTCGTCTTTCAATGAGCTGAGATATTGTTTGCCTAAATCGCCGCTGACCACAATCTTCGCAACCTCAGACGAATCTTTCGCAAAGAGCTGCTCACGTTCTGCCGGCAAGAAATGGTCGAAGTACTTCAACTTTCTCTCAAACAGTGCCGGAGGTTTTGCTGAATGCGAGGTGAGAGCTTCTGCGAACTCGACGTCTATATCATCAACATACTCGGCCAACAAACTATTTTTGATACTGTCGAGACTTTGCGAATTCAACGCGTCAATGATGATGTTGGAGTAGTACCGCAATTGCTTCTGGCAAGGAGCGCCAAGTAGCTCCTTGTAGGGATACCTGAAATCTGATTGCAGGGCCACAAAAGTTCCGTTTACATATTGAGGTTTTGCACTCACAATGAGCGAGCCGATCTTCCCGGCTCCTTTCATGGTGCCACCGTTGCAATGAACGTTGTAAAACGTCTCGATGTTTTCGCCAACTTGATCTGTTTTCGCACTAGTTACGGGCGCACCGCCAAATACTTGCCTCTTGCCTTCAATCGGCATCGACATGGACACCATCGTTCGGGCCCTATCACCGAAAGTGTCTGCCTGACCGAGGTGAGCCGCGGGATTGTTCACTCTATCCATATTCACGTCGGCATAGAGATCAACCAGCACGACAGGAGGAACAGCCTTATTCATTGGAAATGAAACTACCCGATGATTGGTTGAATCATACTGCAACTTCGTCGGAATCAGTATCACGCTATTCACAGGCAACTTCTCTTGAAGGCTCTTATAGAGAGCACAGGCGAGATATGTGGAACGTACCACCTGCTCGCTGACTAGTTGCTCACGAAGAGCTGCCGAATGCTTTCGAAAGGCTTTGAACGATGCTATATCGACAGGAAAATTGGTTGTATAGTCTACAGGAAATTGGATTCCTACCAGCGGGTACGGGTAATGATCGGGATACGGCAGCGCCAGCAAAGCGTCTTCGTTGCGTTTTCGCAGTTGAACAGTGGTAACGGAAGAGGTTGCCGGCTGTGCATTGACGGGCACCACCAAATCACCTAGTTCACCTGAAGAGCCGGCATCAGATTTATCCGCCGCTGTTTTCGCCGGCTCAGATTGAGTGCCCAGCGGGGCCGCAAGGTCGTTGAGCTCCACAGGCGAAGCACCGCCAGCTTCAGCTGCTGGAATAGCGACAGCACCCGGTCCAGCATCTGGTGCAACGGGCGAGGCTAGATCTGAAATCTCGGGGCCAGCGTCTTTCGCCGGTGGCAGGGCGGGGCCGGGCTGATCACCGTCGCTGCTCTTCAGCGTTTCCTGGCCGACAGCACCCGAATTGGTAGTTTCATTGGTTAAATTGCTTTCTGCTGCAAGAAGCGGGAGGTGGACAGTACTTAGTAAAAGAAGACTCAACCCTAAAGAGATACCCCTGTTCATGCTTGCTCCCGTATATGTTTCCAACTGGTAAGTAAAACCGAACACCAAAATCCATATCATTGCATATCCATTTCTCTCAACCACGCTGGAACGAACAGTTCGCCCGTGACTGCGCACGTTAACCTCTCAGTTCCGTTAGTCCGGGCTGAGACATGCAGTGAATATTGTGTCTTAATCTCAAGCGCTTGAGATCAACGTATTACAGACAAATTAAATCGCAATATCGCCAGTTTTCTAATTGATTAAGAAAAACGGTTCGGCAACCGTCACTGCAAATACTTGGCACGATAGACTTTAGAGTTTCGAAGCGCGGGTTCTTGACAGCAAGGGCCGCAAATAGAACAGGCATATGAGTGAATCGTTATTCACAAGCACTCACAAGTATTCCACTAATGAATTGATTCTGAACATCACTGTTGGGGTTCGGAAAAATTTCAAACCAACTTCCATGGCTTCAATCGCGAGAACGAGTCGGAGAAGGTTCTATATTGACCACCTCCTACCAATGTCCCTGTGCCGTCCAGGATCACCTGGAGTGCGGCTAACATCATTTGGTCACCGCTGCTAATTTCTCTTGTGGTGGTGCTCAAGCGAGTGCCATCCTGCTTAGTAACAATCAGATCATATTCCCCGGTGGTATTGTCTCGATAAAGGACTAAAGACGCCCCTGTAAATCGCTTTGTACGAGCAATCTCATTCACGATTTCTATGGTAAATTCAAGCCAGAAGGGTAGGTCGCCATCATCACAACATAGAGAATCAAACCGCTTATAAGCTTTTGAAACTCGCTCATTCACCTTCGCGTCCACCTTAGTCATCGCCGCTGCCAATCGGCGAGCCTCTCTATTTCTGAAAGATATAACCTCCGGTCGCAGCGCCTTTCGCAGGAGTTCCTGATCCTGGCGACTCAGCACATTTCCATCAAGCAGAGTCTGAGCGGCATACATGGCAAGATCTCGAGATACTGAATTGCCCGAGTCGGACTTTGACGTCTCTCTGGTTTCCGCAACATGAGCGTCGACAACTTCTCCCTCAATATCTGACTCACCAAGCAATCCAGCAGCTGTAACATCCTTCAATATTGGTAGCGCGGGATCTTTCAATGACGCTTTTTCTGGAATAAGGAGCGCCACTTCTTGTGGTGGCACAATCGGAGAGATTGCTTGTTGAGGCAGAACAATGATTACACTAACTTGCATTGAATTCAGCAGTTCAACTGTCTGCTCAAGACACAAGGCCGTGCCTCTCGCGATTGGTAAAACAGCGGGAACCTGCGTTTCCTTCACGTACTGTTCAGTAAGAAGATCCTCAGCGAGTGCGACTCCCGCATGCGACTGCGTCAACGGTTGTGAAAAGTCCGTAGAGCGCAAATTCTCTTCAAATGTTTGGACATGTTCGCCAGGCAGAAAAAAGGGGTACTCGGCTTCTGCGCCTTGCGGGCAATCATAAGCCGGAATTTCACACAAATCGTTGTCTGAAGCTTCGGGCTCGCCTTGTGACGCTAAGCAACAGGAACTTTCGTCCGTCAAATCAGCCATTGCCTCGTGCAACAGAGGCGCCGAATGATCCAGCAAGGCGACCGATTGCGGAGCGACATCTTCAGCTATTCTTGTACTGATAGAGCAATCTGATTCTCGCTCTGTCGCCACTTCCTCCACAGACGATACCGAACACGGCACTTCATCTGAGCAGCAAATTTGTGTTTCTGGTTCGGCCAATAGAACATCAGTGCTCTCTCTGGCTATATCTGTCAAATGAATGCCGACAGATTGCTCATCACAGAACGATACTGTATTCGATACCGGATCAGTACAGTCGGCGTTAGTGGATGGCACAGGCAAAGCTGCAATTAACGCAGCCCCAGTCAAGTCATCGCCAATCAGTTCTTCCGTGCAATGGGGATAATCTTCAATCCGCGCCACTTCTTGATCAGTCGTTTCCACATCTTCATCGAACGATACTGGATCTCTGGACTCATCAAGTTCAATCGTGCCTATTTCTAGCACTGTCAGTGGTGCGCAAGATTCCGCGTCGCAAATTTTTAATTCTTCGCGGGAGCGTTCAAAATCGTCGTTCATTACCAACAATTCATCAGCTGATGTTGGCGCCCCCTCCGGACTCGGTTTTCCAACGACAATACAGGCTGTCACTACATCCTGGAGGTCCAGATTTTCCACGTCTAACGAAACAGGCATTGATTCAGGCCTGTTCATCAGGGGATCAGGAACAGCACCGCAAGCGGTGGCTTCCTGCTCCGCTAGACATTCGCCCGTGTCGTTCGGCTCCACTACACCTTCAATAACACTGGAGCCCTCTTGGCCGACGCAGCGGGCATCAATGCGCACAAGGGACCGCGTAAATATTCCGCCCGTTTCACCGGTCGAAATTTCAGCCGTCTCCTCAACACCACGCGGAACATTCGACTGGTCAAAATCGAGTTGCGGAAGGGTATCAATTTTCTCTGCCCCTGCACGAGTAGCATTACTAAACCGAACCCCGGCTCGGTGAACACGAGTAACCCTTCGGAACGTCGGTGGCGGAAAAGTCTCTTCGTCAGTACCCAAATCTGAGTTCACTCTGGAACCCTCCCTACGCCGCACCCCTGCCTTGCTGCCTCGCGAGCCAAGAACCAACTGGTCCTATCCAATTTTTTGATTGCTCTCGATTACCTGTCCGTTTGAGAAGAGACAAACCAACTCCTCTCCATCAGGAGCTGATATTCGCTGTGATCCATCGCCGTTTTCTCGCAAAATCAAGATTCTCTTGCTTCCGTTAGATGCGGTGACAATTACGTCTAATCGCAATGAAGTACCCGCACGGAAATAGTATTGCATTGTGCTTTCACCATCTTTGAACGGGTCTAAATAGCCCCGACGGGTAAGCCAACGAGACGACTCACTGTGAGGACTGAGAATTTCATCCAACCGCTTAGTGAGACACTGCTTACTCACAGGATCTACGAATTCTGGTGCGGAATCAAAATTGGTGACTGAAGAAGCTGGCAATTGAACTACCTTAGTGGACGGTCCGTCATCACCATCAAAGAGATCGGCCATCAGATCATGGTGCGCGGAAAAAATTTTCTCCTCATTAGCCTGTGGTCTCACTGGCAATCCACTCGCAGAACCAACCGCATCCAGTGATACAGAGGGTGACACAACTCGATCCGTCATTGGCAATCCAACGGCCGAACCAACCGGTACCGCATTCGGTGAAGCAGCAGGTGAGGTAATTCTGGCTGCCACCGCCAATCCAACGGCCGAACCAACTGGTACCGCATCCGGTGAAGCAGCAGGTGAGGTAATTCTGGCTGCCACCGCCAATCCAACGGCCGAACCAACTAGTACCACATCCGGTGAAGCAGCAGGTGAGGTAATTCTGGCTGCCACCGCCAATCCAATGGACGAACCAACTGGTACCGCATCCGGTGAAGCAGCGGATGACGTAATTCTGGCCGTTACCGGCAATCCAACCGTCAAACCAACCGG